>JBGSPT010000100.1:0-11584 GCA_041738475.1 Treponematales bacterium | reverse complement strand
TCCATCTGCTTCCACGAATTTCCGCCGTCTGCCGCATAACCGCATTCCGTCTACAGGCCTCCCCCAAAGGCCCGGACAGGATCAACAGGATACCCATAGGATGGACAGGATGATACGGGAGATGGTCGGGCCGGCCGAGGCACGGAACGGCCTGTCTCAGGCAGAGCGGCGCCCCCCCCCACATTCTCATCATGTTCATCCGCTCTCCATCCTGTTCATCCTGTCGGAACTGGGAAGAGAAGCCGATCAATACCGAATCTGTATCTCCGCGGGATCGCCGGGACTCAGGGAAACCTCTCCCTGGATGGATTTGAGATACGCCCGCACGAAAACCTCGTTCCTGCCGAGGAAACCGTCGGGACCGCCGGAATAGCCGTCCAGCCATACGGATAGGACTCGGCTCTCCGCTTGATCTATCTCCGCGGTCCCGTCATATCCGGATTCCCGGACAGCTTCCAGGACGATATCCAGGACCAGAAGGAGGGTAACCATCGTCTCTATGGGCAGGGGGGTTTCCGGGAAGCTCCCGCGCAGACGGACCTTCCGGGAAGCGGTGCGCTCGTAGGCCGCGAGGACCTTCCGGAGGGAGATCTCCCGCATGTCCTCGTAGTCGTAGACGACATCGTAGACGGAACGCATGGACAGCAGGCGATGCACGATCCTGTCCTTGACCGCTTCGGAAAACTCCCCCTCCCGGGTCTCGAGGCCCAGGACCCCCAGGATCACCTGGATGTTGTTGCCGATCCTGTGGTGAAGCTCGTGGATCAGTTCACCTTTCACTTCCAGGGCCTTGTTCAGGTCGGAGATCACGCGGTTCCGCGCGGCGATCTCCTTGCGGATCATCAGAAACAGCATGAAGCCGGTCACGGACACGTAGAAAAGCCCCTTGAGGCTCGAGTATGCGGTAAGTGCCGCGACATCGTCGGTGACGAGGGATATGGCCCGGTCCGAAAGCAGGATCCAAAGGGATGCGACCGCGATATAGACGAGGGTGATCCTGAGGGCGCTCTTCATCGGCACCTCCGGCTAGAGGTCACCCTTCAGTATACGACGGGACCGCGCGGCGTCAAACCGCCGGGGAGCCTAGCCGCGTCCCTCCCGAAGCAGCAGGAGGCGTTCGATTCCCTCCGCGAAGCCCCTGCCGTGGGATTCCGCGGTGATGAAGGCGGGCCGGGCAGTCATGAGGGGCAGGAAGCGGCGGACGTTGGCTACTCCGACGGAGAGGGGAAACCGCGCGAACATGGGTTCGTCGTTGGGGGAATCCCCGAAGTACGCGACCCGGCCGAGGTCCCGCACGGGGTTCCAACCGTGGCGGCGGGTCAGATACAGCTCCGCCATGGAAAGCTTGTCGTAGGCTCCGAACCATGCGTTCACGTGGATCGAGGAGATCTTGGCCCGGGCTCCCCGGGACTCGCAGAGGTTCCGGATACGGACGGCGGCCTCGAGGGGCAAGACGGGCTCCTCCTCGGCGAAGTCTATGGCCAGGTCGAAAAGCCTGGAGAACTGGTCCTTGGCGGTCCGGGACCCGGGCACCTCCGCCAGTACGAGGTCCCTGAGAGGCTCCAGCCGGATCCGGGCGGCCTCGGGATCCCGGGCTTCGGGATGGAAGAGATGCTCCAGCTTGCCGTCTTCCATATAGAAGGCGAAGGCGCCGTTTTCGCCGACCACGGCGTCCACGGGCCACTGCCGGGCGATCAGGTCGCACCAGCCCGCGGGACGGCCCGTAACCGGCACGGCCGCGAGCCCCGCGCGGGACAGGCGCCAGAGGGCCGAGTAGGATTCCTCCGGAAGCCTGCCGTCCTCGGTGATCGTGTCGTCGATGTCGAACAGCACGAACCGCAGATCCGCTGCCCGGACCGCCTCGAGTTCCTCGATACCCCGGGGTTCCCGCCCCCCGCCGTTCATTGACACCGCGAATACCTCCCGGGTATCATCGTCCCATGACCCTTCCCAGCCTAGTCACGACGGTCCGGATCGGATTGTCCCCCGTGTTCTTCGCGCTTTTTACCACGCTCACGAAGAACGGGGAAGCCCCCCTCTGGGCGGGGCTCCTGTACTGGGGTCTCTTCATAATAATGGAGATCACCGATCTCCTGGACGGAAAAATCGCCCGGAAGACGGGCTCCGTCACGGATTTCGGGAAATTCTACGATCCCTTCGCGGATTCTTTCAGCCGGCTGACCTATTTCCTGGCCTTCCTCATGACCGGTTTCCTGCCCGCCTGGGTCTTCCTGCTGGTCCTGTACCGGGACATAACCGTCTCCTTCCTGCGGCTCCTGGCCATGAGGAAGAGCATCGTGATAGCCGCCCGCCCGAGCGGCAAGATCAAGGCCGTGATCTACGCCGCGGCCTGCGCTTCCGTGCTCACCCTGGTGATCGCACGTGCCGTACCCGCCCTGGAGTTCGCCGTTCCGGTCCTGGCCTTCCTGCAGGACGCCCTCATGTGGATCACCGCGGCCACAGCCGTCTGGACAACCATCGATTACTCGCGGGGATTGAAGCCGGCCGCCGGAGCCTAGTCCGAAGGTCCCCGGGGCCGCAAACGGAAATGAGGGTTACCAAGCACATGGATGACCGAACCCGGCTCTCCCGCAGCATCTACCTCTCCGTGACAGGGTTCTTCGCATTCCAAACCCTCCTTTTCTTCGGTTTCCACCGTGCCTACCGCTTTTCCGGAGACTACTTCCGGCTCTTCCTGTTCACCGCCGTTGTCCTGCACCTGACCATCCTGGCCTTCCTGTTGGCCTTCCGCCGCCAGTTCGCCCTTGTGGAGGGCGGCCGCTCCCTGGCCCGGGTCAACTTGGCCAACGAGGTGACCCTGGCGCGCATATCCACCCTGCCGACCCTGCTCATCCTGATCGTGGCGTCCAAGGAATACGACATCCAGACACCCCTGCTGGTGCTGGTGGCCCTGGTCTTCGTGACGGACTTTGCGGACGGATGGATCTCCCGGGCTTCCCGGCAGGTCACCTTCATGGGGCGCATGCTGGACGCGATCAGCGACTACAGCGTTCTCATTGTCCTATCCATCGTATTTTACTATTATGAACTCATACCCGGCTGGTTCTTCTGGATAGTCATCTTCCGTCTGGTCTTCCAGGGGGCGGGTATGGCGGTCCTGCTGATGGCCCGGCGGCCCGTGCGGACCCAGTCCACCCTCATGGGCAAGGCGGCCATATTCTCGACCATGGCGATCTACACTCTGGAGGTTCTGCGCGCCGTGGTGGATTGGAAAATCCCCCGAGTCTGGCGGGGCCTGGAATACGCGGCGGGTACGGTCGTGTTCGTTTCCGTATTCGAAAAAGCCGTTCTCCTGATCGCACAGCTGAAGCGGAAACCCAAGGCCGCGGGTCAGTCCGTTTCGGGAACCGACCCGGCGAAGGCCGGTGCCGGCGGGAACGATGTCGACCTGTAATACACGGAAGCCGACGAAAGGCCGTCGGCCTCGCAAGGAGTACACCTATGGCGTTGATCAAGAGCGCGCTGGAGATCGCCCTGGAGCGGACGAAGGACATGAAGGCGGACCCCCGGTCCCTGAAGGCCCTGGAGCTGAAGCAGGAAGGTCAGAGGCTGGCGGGGGACTTCCTCTCTGACCCCTCCTCGGTGGACATGGAAGCCAAGATAAAAGCCCTCCCCAAGGAGGACCGCGCAATCCTGCGCCAGGCGGTTTTCGGCGTCCTGGCCGCCAGGATCCAGCTGCCCCTGACAAAGGCGGGCATTCCCCAGGAAACCCTGGATACCCTGGCCAAAGGCTTTGCCGCCCTGGCCCCATCCCCCTTCCCGGACAAGCGGATCGGCGGTTTGATGAAACAGATCGGGGAATTCCTGGCCCGGTACCTGGAGGACGCGTCCAACCTGGACGCAGCCCTGCGCAAGCAATACGAACCCAAGCTCAGGAGGAAGGAACAGGAACTGGCCGCCCGCACGGGACAGGCGGTTCGCCTGGACCCCCTTTCGGACCCGGAGTTCCTGAAGATCTACCAGCAGAACCTGGGGAACCTGAAGTCCCAGTACCAGTCCGCCCTGGACCAGGCCAAGGAAGACCTGTCGGCGATGCTGGGTCTCGCATAGGCCCGGCGGCGCCGGGCCTATGCGGCGCCGAAGACCTCAGTTGAGGTCTTCGGCGATGTTTCAGGATTGCCTAATCACAGGAATACATTTACCCAGTCCGCAAGTCTCCGAACCAGTCGACGAATCCCGAAGGGATTCATTGCCGTGAGGCCGGTTCACCGTCCTCACGCTTAGCCCAATTCGAAGTACTTGATCCCTTCCTTGGGGAAGGTCTTCTTGATGCGTTCCACCACCTCCGCGATGGCTCGGGCCTCGTCCTCCTCGCAGTAGACGAAGAGGACGAAGTTCTCCTCAGGCCACGCGGCCTCACCGGTCCGCATGCCCTGGCGGCCCGTGCCGTGGACCGCGGGAATAAGGGTATGGTGTCGGGCGACACCGGCCTCGGCTAATGCGTCCGCCAGGTCCTCCTGGACGGAGTGATTGGCCACGATCTCTACTCGCTTCATGCCTGGCCTCCTTCCGGCGCTTCGGGAGAGCCCGATTCGGCGGACGCGGCCTTGATGCGGCCTTTCTTGCCCGCGGCGATGCGGTTAAGCCGCTCGTCCCGCCTCTTGGCCCGCTCCTCGCTTCTCCGGTTGAAGACGGCATAGATAGCGGGCATCAAAAAGAGGGTCATCAGGGTTCCGAAGGTCAGGCCCCCCAGGACGGTCTTGCCGATGGGGGCGACCAGCTCGGTGCCCTCTCCGGGATAGAACGCCAGGGGCATGAGGGCCAGCACCGTCGTGAGGGTGGTCATCAGGATGGGCCGGAGGCGGTTGCCCGCGGCGGTGATGACGGCCTCCTCGAGGTGCAGCCCCCGCTTGCGCAGGAGGTTGGTGTAGTCCACCAGGACGATGCCGTTGTTCACGATGACACCCACCAGGACCAAAAGTCCCACGGCGGTCAGGATGTTGAAGATGTCCCCGGTGATGGCGTAGATCCAGACCACCCCCGTGAAGGACAGGGGGATGGTGAAGATTATAATGAAGGGATCCAGGAAGGACTCGAACTGGCTGGCCATCACGCCGAACACGAGCAGGGCCGCGGCCAGAACGATGAGGGCGAAGGTTCCGCCGTATTCGAGGAACTGCTTGTAGTCCCCGCCGTATTCGATGATCACCGCGTCGTCCGCGGGAATCTCCCGGGCGATCAGGGACCTCATCTTGGTCTCCACCACGTCCAGGGGAACCCCGGGCTTGACCCCCGCCGTGACATGGACCACCCGGCCCTGGTTTTCCCGCTTGATGTCGATGGGGCCCGTGGTTTTCTCGTAGCTGGCGAAGCTGGCCAGGGGCACCCGCGCTCCAGCCGGGTTCATCACGAACATCCGGTCCAGGGCGGGCAGCTCGCTGCGGTCCGTCTCGGGCAGGATCACCAGAATGTCGTATTCCGAGCCGCCGGTGCGGTACTTGGTGGCGGTGACCCCGTCCACCGCGGCCTTGATCTCGTTGGCGATGGAGTAGATATTGAGCCCGAGGTCGTATACCCGCTGGCGGTCGATCCGGATCTCCACCTGGGGAAGGCCGTCCGCCAGGTCGATGGAGGGCTCGGTGATCTCCGGGATCTCCCGCTTGATCAGGTCCCGTATGGCCTCCGCCGTGTTCTTGCCCAGGTCCAGGTCCTCGGTCTTCACCAGGACGTCGATGGGGCTGCCGCCCCCGAATCCGCCTTGGTCGGACCCGAAGGAGAAGACCGCCGCGGGCACGTCGTTGAAGTGGGAGCGGAGCTTCTCCTTGATGGCGTCGGAATCGTCGATGCGCTTCTCGAAGGGCGGGAGCATGATCCGCAGGGAGCCCCGGTTCTTGGAGTTGGACCCCAGGAATCCGAACATCGACCCCTGCCCGACCTGCATGACGATCTTCTCGAAACCCCGGACCTCCCGATCCACGATGGCCTCGAACTGCCGGAGCACCGACTCCGTCTCCGCCAGCCGCGTTCCCAGGGGCATTTCCACGTTCACCACCACCGCGTCCTGGTCCATGGGGGGCATGAACACGAAGCCGATCTTGGGCGCGTAGGCCATGGTACCTATGAACACCGCGGCGATCAGCCCGATCGTGGCCAGCTTGTGCCGCATGACGAGCTTCACGCCCCGGCGGTAGCCTTCGTCCAGAGCGGCGAAAACGCGGCCCATCACCCCGTCCGCCGCCTTCAGCAGGGGATTCCTGAGAGGCTTCTGCAGGCGGGTGACCAGGGGGAAGTAATGGCTCGAGAGGACGGGAATGAGGAGCACGGCCACCGCGATCGAGGTGGCCAGGGAGATCACCACCGTGAAGGCCAGTCCCGAGAAAAGCTCCCCGACGATGTCCAGCTTCTTCCCGAACATGATGAGAGGGGCGAAGACGCAGATCGTGGTCAGGGTGGAGGCCATGATGGCGGTGATCATCTCCTGGGTGCCCAGGATCGCGGATATCTTGAGCTTGGTTCCCTTTTCCCGGTACCGGTAGATGTTCTCCAGGATGACGATGGAGTTGTCCACCAGCATGCCAACCCCCAGGGCGAGACCCGCCAGGGTCATGATGTTGAGGGTCAGGCCCGCGAAGTACATGAGCATCAGGGTGAAGAGCAGGGAGATTGGGATTGTGATGCCGATCACCAGGGTCGGCTTCCAACTGCGCAGGAAGATGAACAGGATGATCACCGCCAGGATGGCGCCGTCCCGGGCCGATGTGGCGACGTTGGCGATGGAGTTCTCGATGATGTCCGTGGTGTTGAACAGCTCGGTCACGAGCACGCCGGGAGGCAGCTCTCCCGCGAGCCGCTGAAGACGGGCTCTCACGGCGTTGGCGGTCTGCACGGAGTTCTTGCCGCTCTGCTTCTGCACGGTGATCTGCACCGCCGGGATTCCGTTCACGTAGACCAGGTTGTCCTCGTCCCGGTAGCCCTCGAAGACGCTGGCGATGTCCCGAAGCCGGACCTTCCGGGCGGGCTCTACACCCTTGGCGGGATCGTAGCCGCCTCCCTTGTAGGCGATCACCGCGTCCCCGATCTCCTCGATGGTCTTGTATTCCCCGGGGGCGGTCAGGAGGTAGTCCAGATTCCCGTCCACGATGGAACCCGCCGCCACCTGGACGTTCTGGCCCCGGAGCATGTTCACGATCTGGTTGATCGTCAGCCCGTAGGCTTCCAGGCGCTCCAGGGGCACCTCCACGCGGACGATCCTCTGGCGGCCGCCGGACACCCCCGCCAGGGCCACCCCCTGGACCTGTTCGATCCGGGGCTGGATGGTGTTCTCGGCGACCTCCCGCAATTCCTCGGGACTGCGGTTGCCGGATACCATGAGACCCATGATGGGGATCATGGAGGGATCGAACTTGAAGATCATGGGGGTGTCCGCCTCTTCCGGCAGGGCGCCCTTCACGAACTCCAGGTTGTCCCGGACGCTGTTGGCCGCCTCGGCCATGTCCGTGCCGTAGGTGAACTCCAGGATAACCATGCTGGAGCCCGCGGAGGAGGTCGACGTTATCTTTTCGATCCCTTGGGTGTTGGAAAGCGTACCCTCCAGGGGGCGGGTCACGGTCTTTTCGATCTCCTCGGGGCCGGCGCCCCGGTATCCGGTAAAGATCAGGATGACGGGGGGTTCGATCTCGGGATAGAGATCCACCGCCAGGTTCACGGTGGCGAAAAAGCCCAGGGCGACCAGGAGGGCGAAGGCGATGAAGATGGTGGTCGGCCTTCCGACCACGGTTCGGGTCAAGCTCATACCGCCCTCCCTATTCGACCACGGGACGGCGGAGGACCACGTTCACCGCGACCCCCTCGTCCAGCAGGGTCTGGCCGCGCACCACCACATTTTCCCCCTCCCGAAGCCCTTCGCGGATCTCGTAGATCCCGTCGATCAGGATGCCGGGGGTCACGGTCCGCTTGCGGGCCACCTGGGAGCCGGGCTTGGCCGGGTCGTCCTCGGCGACGAAGGCGAAGGTCTCGCCGAAGCGTTTGACCACGGCCTCCGCGGGAACCTTGACCACCGAGGCCTTGTCCTCGGTGATCACCTTGACGGAGGCGAACATTCCCGCCTTCAGCCGGGGATCCGCCTTCCGGAAGGCCATGCGCAGTTCAAGGGTGCGGGACGCGGGATCCAGGACGGGGGCAACCTCCCGAAGGACCGCGGGGAAGACCTCACCGGGCCAGGCGGCCAGGGACACGTCCGCCTCCAGACCGGGGCGCATCTTGGACACGAAGCGCTCGGGAGCGTAGGTCCGCAGTTCCAGGCTTTCGGTCCGGGCGATCCGGGCCGCGGGGACGGATGGGGCGATGGTGGCCCCCACCTCCATGGGAAGGGAGGTGACGGTCCCCGAGATCGGTGCCTTTACGACGCCGGGCTGGTAGCTCATCCCGGGGCGGGAGGGGTCCACCTCGATCAGGGCCTGGCCCTTCTCGACCCGCTGGCCTACGGACACGAAGTGCCGGGTGACCTTGCCCGCCACGTCGGAGTAGGCGTCCACCGTGGAGGAGGCGACGATGTCGCCGGAAAGGGCGATGTAGTCGCGCACCTGGCCCCGCACGACGGAGATCGTCTCCACCGCGAATACCGTTTCCGCTGCGGCGGGGGTTTCGGCTTCGGCTTTCTTCTTGGCCGCGGAGCAGGAGGAAAGGACCAGCATGGTGCCCGCGGCCAGGGCGGCGCAGGCGATGACGGCCAGGGCGGCCTTGAGCCCCCGGGCCAGGTTGATCTTCTTGGTTTCAGCGTTCATTTATTTGCTCCCGCCCAGGCTTCCGAACCGGGCTCCCACCGCGTACTCCAGGTCAAGGAGTCCGGTGACGTAGGTATAGTCTTCCTTGAGGAGCTCGAGGCGCGCCTTGCGCAGCTCGAGCTCCGCGTTCTGGACATCCAGCAGGTCCGCGGCTCCCGCCCGGTAGGCCTCCTCGGAGAGGCGGTAGGCCCGCTCCGCCAGGCCCGCGTTGAGTTCCAGGGCGGCGTGGCTGGTCCGGGACTTCTCCAGTCGGCGCACCAAGCCGTCGATCTCCATCTCGGCGCCCCGCAGGGCCTGGGCCAGGCCGGCCCGGAGGCCTTCCTTCTGTCCCCGCAGTTCTTCAAGCTGCTGGCCGTCCTGGGTGAAGGTAAAGAGGCCGTTGAGCCGCATGGACAGGGTGGCCCGAAACATGCCCGAGTTTTGGGACCACAGGTCCCCGTCGAAGAGGTCGTCAGCCCAGGGATCCCCGGAGAAAGTCGGATCCAGGTTCCATCCGAGGATGAGGTTGGGGGTCCAGAGCCGGTACTTGAGGGCGGTTTCTGCGATCTGCAGGGACTCCAGGGACTTGACCAGGGACTGGATGTCCAAACGGGAGGACAGCCCCGAGGCGATCAGGGCCTCCGTGTCCAGGTCCGCGTAGGATGGCGCGATCTTCCCGACCGGAATCACCTCCGCGCCCCGGGGCAGGCCCAGGGTCATGGCGAAGGCGTCCCGGGCGGCTCGATGGCCGATCCTCATCTCCTCCAGGGCGGGCTTCAGGTTCTCGTAAGCCACTTGGGCCTGGAGCATGGTGAGCTCCGGAGCCGTTCCGGAGCGGTAGTTGGCCCGGGCCTGCTCCCAACGGCGGCGGGCGGCCTCGATCTGCTCCTCCATGAGCCGCATGTTCTCCTCCAGGAGGAGGAGATTGTAGAAGCTCTTTCGGACGTCCCGTTCCAGCCGGGCTTCCGCCTGGGCGTAGGTAATCAACCCCGCCTCGTAGTCCGCCCGCAGGGATTTGACCCCCTCGAAGAGGGCCAGGTTCAGCATCAGCTGGGTGGAGAGGGAGGCCGAGAGGCTCCAGCGGGGAAGGGTCGTGAAACCGACGACCTGTTCGGTATTCCAGCGCGCCAGGGTTCCCGAGGCGTCCACGGTGGGAAGGAAGTTGTTCCACGCCAAGGTATCCGCACGCCGTTTACCTTCGGCTTCCAGGCGCGGTGAGACCAGCCCCAGGTTCCCTACCCGGGCCGTCTCGACGGCCTCCTCCACGGTCAGGCGAAGGGGGGGCCGCGATGCGGCGGTGTCGGCCGGGGGCGTCTCGGGTTTCGGGTTGGAGGGCAGGGCGAGGGACCAGGTTCCGGAAGGCTCCGGAGCCGTGCCGTGGGGACCCTGGGCATAGGCTCCAAGGTCCCGGGAGGAAGGATTCCGGATCTCTCCGTCCTTCGATCCCAGGGCGAAACCTCCGGGCGCCATACATGCCAGGAGGACCGCGGCCGCTAAGGCGCGCGCCCTCCGGACCTTCAGCCCGGGGCGTCGTCGATCGACGTGTTCCATTCTGTGCTCCCATTCGGACCGAATCCGCCCCCGGTCCAGGACCACCGGCTGCGCGAATCCGTCCAGCGTTCGCCGGTCCGCTGTCGCGCGACACGGCCACGGGCCGAGCCCGTGATCCGGATTGAGCCCGGATGGACAAAATGTATCGCCCCGGGCAGGGAATGACAAGAGATCCGGACGTTTCTTACGCGTTTTTAAGAAGAAAGTCGTAGATGATGCTGTATTCCGCGGGGAACTCGGGGACTCGATCCCCGAGTTCCCCGGCGACGAAGCCTATCGGCTTCATCGAACTCAAGCATCGGTCCGTCGAGGCCGGCACACCTTCTCCCGCCTGACTCCTGTTGCCTGACTCCTGAGTCCGGTCTAGAATCCCCCCATGCGGCTCGCGGCAGACCTGCACATCCATTCCCGGCACTCCATCGCCACAAGCTCCAAGCTGACTCCGGTCCACCTGGACCGCTGGGCCCGGGTAAAAGGCCTGGACCTGGTCGGCACCGGGGACTGCACCCACCCCGCATGGCTGGCGGAACTCGGAGAGTCCCTGGAGCCCGCCGACGAGGGACTATTCCGGCTCCGACCGGAGCTCCGGAGGGCTTTCGATGCGGGGCAGGGCCTGGCAGAAAACCTGCCCGAGCCCGGCACGGACCGGGAGGCCCGATTCGTCCTTACCGGGGAGATCAGCACCATATACTCCCGGGACGGCCGCACTCGGAAGGTACACCACCTGGTGCTCCTTCCGGACTTCGAGGCGGCCCGGTCCTTTCAGTCGCGCCTGGCGCTGGTCGGGAATATCGCCTCCGACGGGCGGCCCATCCTGGGGATCGACTCCCGGGACCTCTTCGCCATCCTCTTGGACTCGGATCCCCGGTCGATCCTGGTACCCGCCCACATCTGGACCCCCTGGTTTTCAGCCCTGGGGGAACGGTCCGGCTTCGACTCCATCGAGGAGTGCTACGGGGACCTGGCGGGCCGCATCACCGCGATCGAGACGGGACTGTCCTCCAACCCGCCCATGAACTGGGCCGTAAGCTCCCTGGACCGCTTCGCGATCATCTCCAACTCCGACGCCCATTCTCCGGAAAAGCTGGGCCGGGAGGCGACGATCCTGGACATGGAGGATTCCTGGGAAGGCCTTGCCCGGGCCCTGGAAGGCGGGGGGCCCGCGGGTCGGATCCTGGAGACCGTGGAATTCTTTCCCCAGGAAGGCAAGTACCACGCCGACGGCCACCGGGCCTGCGGGGTGGTCCGCGTGCCCGGGGAGGACTCCGGAGGCCCCTGCCCGGTCTGCGGCAAGCCCCTCACCCCGGGGG
>JBGSPT010000097.1:0-2488 GCA_041738475.1 Treponematales bacterium | reverse complement strand
ACCCCGGGGTGGCCCTGCTCGTGGTGACCGGAGGCCCGGGGGTCGTGCGCGCGGCCATGGCCAGCGGCAAAAAGGCCATCTGCGCGGGCCCCGGGAATCCGCCCTGCGTCGTGGACGAGACCGCCGACTTGCCCAAGGCCGGCAAGGACATCGTGGACGGGGCCGGCTTCGACCATAACGTGGTGTGCATCTGCGAGAAGGAGATCCTGGCGGTCGCCTCCATCGCGGACCGCCTCAAGGAGGAGCTCCTTCGGAACGGGGCCTACGAACTCAAGGGCGGCCAGATCGACGCGGTCACCAAGCTCGTCATCGCAGAGCCCGGAGGACCCGGCCGGCCGGGCTCCCCGAACCGCGCCTTCGTGGGCAAGAGCCCGGCCTTCATCGCCAAGGCGGCGGGGATCGAAGTGCCCGAGAGCGCCCGGATCCTACTTATGGAGACGACCAGCGGGCACCCCCTGGTATGGACGGAACAGCTCATGCCGGTGATCCCCTTCGTCCGGATGAGGAACGCCGACGAGGCCATCGAGTTTGCGGTCCTGGCGGAGCACGGGTACCGGCACACCGCTATCATGCACTCCCACGACGTGGCCCGCCTTTCCCACATGGCCCGGGCCATGGACTGCTCCCTCTTCGTCAAGAACGGACCCTGCTACGCGGGTCTGGGGCAGGGAGGGGCGGGGCACGCGTCCTTCACGATCGCGAGCCCCACGGGCGAGGGGATCACCAGGCCCACGTCCTTCACCCGGGAGCGTCGGTGCACCCTGGTCGACTATTTCCGGATCGTGTAGAAAGGCCGGCTATGAAGCTCGGGAAGGTAATCGGCCGGGTGGTCAGCACCCGCAAGATGGAATGCTTCGAAGGGCTCAAGCTCCTCCTGGTCCAGCCCGTCGACGAGACCGGCGCTTCCGCGGGGCCGCCCCTGGTTGCCTTCGACGCGGCCCGGGCGGGGGAGGGGGACCTTGTGATGTTCGAGTCCGGCAAGGAGGCGGCCCAGGCGAACCCGAACGGGTGGTTCAACCCTGCGGACGCGGCGATCCTCGGCGTGGTGGACGCGGTGGACCGGGGAGGCGCCCCGTGATCCTGGCCAAGGTCGTGGCGAGCGTCGTATCCACGGAAAAGGATCCCCGCTACGCGGGCAAGAAGATCCTGGCGGTCCGTCCCGTGGCTCCCGACGGTTGTCCCCGGGGCAAGACGCTCCTGGCCGTGGACGGGGTCCAGGCCGGGATCGGGGACCTTGTGCTGGTCGTGGACGAGGGAGGCTCCGCCCGGACCGTCGTGGAGGACGAGGGGGCGGTGACCGTGCGGACCGCGGTGTGCGGAATCGTGGACCGGATCGACATGGGAGGGGACGAATGAGCTCCGAGGAAGGGTCCGCCCCCGCGGACGTCGTACGGAACGTGGCTATCGGTGCGGACCACGGGGCCGTCGAGCAGAAGGCCCTCCTGGTCCGCTATCTCGAGATCCTGGGATACCGAGTGACGGACGTCGGGACCTTCGGGACCGAGAAGGTGGACTACCCGGACATCGCCCTGGCGGTATGCCGGAAGGTGAAGAGCGGGGCCTGCGAACGGGGCATCGTCCTGGACGGGGCGGGCATCGGGTCCTGCATGGCCGCGAACAAGGTGCGGGGCATCCGTGCAGCGATGTGCTACGACCTGCGGACCGTGGTGAACAGCCGGGAGCACAACAACGCGAACGTGCTGACCCTGGGCGGCCCCTTGCATGCGCCGGACCGCCTGGCGGAGATGGTGAAAGTGTGGCTGGAGACCCGGTTCGCCGGGGGCCGGCATATCGTCAGGATCAACAAGATCATGGCCCTGGAGCGCGGAGGCTTCGAAGGATGACGGACGAGGAAAAGGTAATCGAGAGGATCGTGCAGGAAGTCCTGGCGAGGATGGGGACCCGGGCTGCGGAGGTTCCGGACGACGAGGGGCCCGCCCGGCCCCGGATGGACCCGGCCGAGCTGGCGCCCTTCATCGACCACACCCTCCTCAAGCCCGAGGCCACGGAGGACCAGATCGACGTCCTGTGCGACGAGGCGGCCAAGCACCGCTTCGCCTCGGTCTGCGTGAACTCGACCTGGGTAGAGCGCTGCGCCCGGCGCCTGGGCGGTACGGGGGTAAAGGTCTGCACGGTCGTGGGTTTCCCCCTGGGGGCCATGGACAGCCGCTCGAAGGCCTTCGAGGCCCGAACCGCCGTCTCGAACGGGGCCTCCGAGGTGGACATGGTCATGAACATCGGGGCCCTGAAAGCCGGGGACCTCAAGGCCGTGCGGGAGGACATGCTGGCGGTCCGCCGGGCCTGCCGGGTCGGCATCGTCCTCAAGGTCATCATCGAGGCCTGCCTGCTCACGGACGCCGAGAAGGTCCTGGCCTGCCAGGTCGCGAAGGACGTGGGCGCGGATTTCGTGAAGACCTCCACGGGATTCTCCAAGTCCGGTGCCACGGTCGCGGACGTCGCGCTGATGCGCAGGACCGTGGGACCCTCC
>JBGSPT010000089.1:0-9595 GCA_041738475.1 Treponematales bacterium | reverse complement strand
GGTTGCGGATCCCCGGGTCGCGGCGGAACGGCTGCCCGACTCCTCCGACGCGCGGCCGATCGTATCCTCCGAGGGCTTGGAACTGCGGGCCGTGACGAAGCGGGGAACCGAGCCGTTCGGACGCGGACGCCTGTCCCTATTCCGGGACGCCCTGATCTTCCGTCCTTCCGCCGGCGGAAGCCCGGCGGTCTTCGATCCGGCCCGGGTGCTTTACTTTGTGGACAATTTCAATAATTATTGCGAATATTCCTACGGAGGCGGCAGGTACAGGCTGATCTTCCGGGGCGGAAACGCGTACAAATGGATAGAAGCCCTGGAGGCGCTCCGGGGCGGCGGAGGAGACCCGAAATGAGCCTTTCCAAATTCCTTCAGAGCGGTTTCATGCCCCTTTTCGTACGCTTTGCGCCCTCCGCCCTGGGGCGGGCGGTCTTCCAGTTCCTGGGCAAGCTGTACTACAACTTCGCCAACCGGAAGGAACGCCGTCTGATCCGCCGGAACATCCGGGACCTGCTCCGGACCGCCTGGAACAAAGAGGGCGGCAGCGTGAGCGGGGAGGTCTTCGAGGGCATCTTCGACCACTATTACGAGAAACTGCTCCTGGCGGCCAAGCCCGCGGACTACCTGGAGAAATTCCTCCGCCGCCGGGTCGCCCTGGTCCACGAGGACGTGATCCGGCGTTCCCAGGAGCGCGGCAAGGGCACCCTCCTGGTCACCGCCCACTGGGGGGCGGAGGAGCTCATCCCCGCCATCCTCTACCTCCGGGGCTATCCGGTCACCGTGATCTTGGAGACCTCCACGGAGCGGCTCCGGAAGATCCTGGAGTCCCAGACCGCGGGCCGGGACGTGGAGCTTCTCTTCGCCTCGGACCCGGAAGGGGTATTGGGGAAGATTCTGGACGCCCTTGCCCGGGGCCGCGTCCTGGTGACCCAGTGCGACGAGGTGGACGCCTGGCGCCGCCGCCGCAACCGCACGATCCAGCTCTTCGGACACACCCTCTTTTTCGACCACACCCTGGACTTCATAGCCCACCGGTCCGGGGCCTCCGTGGCCGCGGTCTTCTGCCGCCGCTTCCCGGGCCTGCGGTACCGCCTGATCTGCGAGGAGATCGCCCCCGACGGGTCCGCGGCCCACGACGTGGCCAAGCGTTCCCTTTCGCTCTGGGAGCGCTACACCCTGGAGGCTCCGGAGCAGTGGCATCAGTGGAAGAAGTGGGCGGAGATGAAGGTGATCTGAAAGCGCAGATTTCCGGATCTCACCACGGAGTACACGGAGAGCACGGAGTGGAATTGATCAAGAACGGACAAGATGAACAGGATTTATAACGGATAGACAGGATCAATCTAGAGTTTTTTTTCTATTCATCCTGTTCATCGGTCCTTGATCCTGTCTATCCTGTCCGTTCTATGGTTCCAGGGTGTATTCTCCGTGCCCTCCGTGTCCTCCGTGGTTGAATCCACAAACGTCTTCGGGGGCAAATTCTTGCGGTTCCGCGGATTCGCGATATACTTCTATCCATGAAAGCGAAGTTGCTCGTATTGATGTTCGCGGGATGCGCCGTCCTGGCCGCCGCCCAGCAGGTCGTGCAGGTGGACTGGGTGGAGGGAACCGTGGAGCGCATGGTCGGGTCCGCCTGGCGCGCCGTCGACATCGGCGACTCCTTCGGCACGGACGCAACCCTCAGGCTGGCCAAGGGCGCCTCCGCGGAACTCACTTCCGGCGGAGTCCATGTGCGCCTCCTGGCCCCGGGCACCTACAAGCTGGCGGACGCCTTCGCCAGGGCCAAGGGAGGGTCCCCGGCCTCGGACACGGCCGCAAAGATAGCCAAACTCGCGGGCAAGGGCGATTACAACCTGGTAACGTCCACCACCGCGGGGGTACGGGGGGAGGCTCAGGGACAGGCCCCGGATCCTACGAAGATGACCTGGGACGAGGGCCAGGATCCCGCTTCCGCCGGGACCGGGGAGATCGAAGACCCCTACGCCCCCGTGATCGCCCTGTACAACCAGGGGAACTATCCTCAGGCTTCCAAGGGAGCCCGGGATCTCCGCCTGTCCGCCGCCCCGCAAGCCTCCTTCCGGTCCGCCTATTGGGAAGCCGCCTCCTTCTTCGCCCAGGGCCTCGCCATCCCCGCCATCCGGACTCTCGAAAAGGCGTCGCCGGATCCGGCGGCTCCGGAATACCGGGACGCGGACTTTCTGGCCGCCCGGATCTGGATGGAGCTGGCGGAATGGGACAAGGCCCTGGCCTCCCTGGGCCGATACGGCTCCCCGGACGCCCCTTTGGCGGACCGCCAGGCTTCCCTGATCCTGTCGTCGGTATGCTACGACTCGCTGAGGAAGAGGACCGATTCCCGGAAGGCCCTGGAAGCGGCCCTGGCCCTGGATCCGGCCAGCGACCTGGGCAAGGAAGCCGCCGCACGGCTGGGGAAATGATTCCGGGGATCACCAAAGAGAGCACATCGCGAAGTCGACTATAAGGAAACCCTGACAGGATGAACAGGATCAGGAAAGGATAGACAGGATACTTCTAGAGTTTTTTACTCTCCATCCTGTCCATCGGTTCTCGATCCTGTCCATCCTGTCCGTTCTTTAGTTCCAGAGCGGCACTGCTCCGTGACCTCCGTGTCCTCCGTGGTTAAGTCCGACAATCGTCAGTGCGCGGCTTCTCCCAAATACGCGGACCGCACCTTGTCGTCCGCCAGGAGTTCCTTTCCCGGCCCCTGCAAGGTGATGCGCCCGGTCTCCAGGACATAGGCGTAGTCCGCCACTTCCAGGGCCGCCTTGGCGTTCTGCTCCACCAGGAGGACCGTGGTCCCGGCCTTGTTGATCTGCCGCACGATGTCGAAGATCATCTTGACGATCAGGGGGGCCAGCCCCAGGGAGGGCTCGTCCATCATAAGGAGTGCGGGCCGGGTCATCAGGGCCCGGGCAACGGCCAGCATCTGCTGCTCACCCCCGGACAGGGTACCGCCCTTCTGCTTCATCCGCTCCTTGAGCCGGGGGAAGAGCCCGAAGACCTTCTCCCGGTCCGCCGCGATTTCCGCCTTGTCGTTCCGGGCGTAGGCGCCCAGGGACAGGTTCTCGTCCACGGTGAGGTTGGGGAAGATCCGCCGCCCCTCGGGCACCAGGACCACGCCCTTCTGGACGATGTCCTTCACCGCCTTGCCCGTCAGCGCCTCGCCGTTCCAGGCGACCGAGCCCGAGGAGGCCTTCACCAGGCCCACGATGGCCTTGAGGGTGGTGCTCTTCCCGGCCCCGTTGGCCCCGATCAGGGTGACGATCTTGCCGTCCGCCACCTCGAGGTTGATGCCCTGAAGCGCGTGGATGCCTCCGTAATGCACGGAGAGGTTGTCGATCTTGAGCATCAGTCCACCCCCAGGTAGGCTTCGATGACCTTCGGATTCCTCTGGATCTCCTCCGGCGTCCCGTGGGCTATGGTCACCCCGTAGTCCAGGACGTACATCCGGGAGCAGACCCCCATGACCACCTGCATGTGGTGCTCGATCAGGAGGATGGTCAGGTCGAACTTGTCGCGGATATGGACGATGAAGTCCATGAGCTCCAGGGACTCCTGGGGGTTCATGCCCGCCGCGGGTTCGTCCAGGAGGAGGAGGGATGGTTTGGTGGCCAGGGCCCGCACGATCTCCAGCCGCCTCTGCTTGCCGTAGGGCAGGGAGATCGCGGATTCCCCGGCCGCCTCGGCAAGCCCCACGGACTCGAGCAGGGACAGGGCGAACTCGTGGGCCTCCCGGTTCTTCCGGAGATATCCCGGGGTGTGGAGCACGGAAGTGAAGAAGTTCACGCCCATGCGAAGGTGGCAGGCCACCAGGACGTTCTCCAGGACGTTCATCTCCCTGAACAGGCGGATGTTCTGGAAGGTCCGGGCGATGCCCAGGTCCGTGATCTTGTGTGGCGGCGCGCCGGTCACGTCCCGGCCCCGGAAATGGATGCGGCCCTCCGTGGGCGCGTAGACTCCGGTGATCATGTTGAATGCCGTGGTCTTGCCGGCTCCGTTCGGACCGATGAGCCCCACGATCTCGTTCTTCTCGATCTCGACGTTGAGGTCCGCCACGGCGGTGAGGCCCCCGAAGCGCATGGTCATGCTTTCGGTGCGCAGCATCAGAGGCCTCCCTTTCCGCCGGACCTGCGGCGCGGCAGGAGGCCCGCGGCGGACAGCATGTCCCAGGAGAACTCCTTGTTCCCCATGAGACCGCGCTGTCGGTACAGGACCACCATCATCAAAAGGATCGAGAAGATCACCATCCGGAGGCCCGGCAGGCCGTTGGTCTTGAGGAACAGGAAATTCATGGGCATGTCCAGGAAGCGCAGGGCCTCCATCATCACGGTCACGATGATCGCGGCCAGGACGGAGCCCGTGATGGAGCCGTTGCCTCCCAGAACCACGATCAGCAGGATGTTGAAGGTCAGGGTCAGGATGAACATCTTGGGGTCGATGGTCGTGATCATGTGGCCCAGCAGGGCTCCGCCCACGCCCGCGAAGAAGCTGGAGGCCACGAAGGAGACGATCTTGACCCGGGCCACATTGACCCCCATGGCCTCGGCGGCCACCTCGTCGTCCCGGACGGCCTTCAGGGTGCGCCCGTAGCTGGACCGGAGCAGGAGGACCATGAACAGGACCGTGAAGGCCGCGCAGCCCCAGACCACCCAGGTGGTGGAGTACTTGGGGATGCCCTTGAGGCCCTGGGCCCCGTTCGTGAGGGTCTGGGCGTTCGTGATGAGCACCCGGATGATCTCCGAAAAGCCCAGGGTGGCGATGGCCAGGTAGTCGTCCCGGAGGCGCAGGACCGGAGCCCCGATGAGAAAGCCCACGAAGCCCGCGGCAGCACCCGCGGCCAGCAGGGCCAGGAGGAAGGGAAGCTGGACGCCCTGGAGCCAGGGCACGATGGGAGCCAGGAAGTAGTTCATCTCCTTGAGGGCCGGCGACATGGTCAGGAGGGCGCTGACATAGGCTCCCACGGCCATGAAGCCCGCGTGCCCAAGGGAGAAGAGTCCCGTGAATCCGTTCACCAGGTTCAGGGAAAGGGCCAGGATTATATAGATGGCCGAGAGGTTGAGGATCCGCACCGCGAAGGGCCCCAGGAAGGCGTCCCCGGCCGCGATCAGGGCGGCCAGGAAGGCCAGCCCTGCCAGGTTGCGGATCAGGTTCCGGGAGAGGATTTTCTTGTCCATGGCTACACCTTCACCGTCTGGGACTTGCCCAGCAGGCCCGCGGGTTTGACCAGGAGCACCACGATCAGGAGCACGAAGGCGAAGGCGTCCCGATAGCCGGTGAGCTCCGGCAGGAAGGCCACGATCATGATCTCGATGATCCCCAGGAGGAAACCGCCCAGCACTGCGCCGGAGATGTTGCCGATCCCGCCGATGACCGCGGCTATGAAGCACTTCAGGCCCGGCATGATTCCCATCAGGGGATTCAGCTGGGGGTACTTCAGGGTCCACATGATCCCGCCCAGCCCCGCCAGGAGGGACCCGATGCCGAAGGTGAAGGAGATGGTCTTGTTGACGTCCACGGCCATGAGCCGGGCCGCGTCCAGGTCCGTGGACACCGCCCGCATGGCCAGCCCCGTCTTGGTCCGGTTCACGATCCACAGGAGGATGAAGAGGCCGGCGAAGGTGATGACGGGGATGAAGAGGCTGACCGAGAGGATGGACACGGAGCCGAACTTCACCACCGTGTCGAAGAGGGGGATGCTGGCGAAGCTCTTGGGCCGGCCACCGAAGATCACGATGCCCAGGTTCTGGATCAGGAAGGAGGCGCCGATGGCGCTGATCATCACGGAGATCTTGGGGGAATCCCGGAGGGGGCGGTAGGCCACCCGCTCCAGGCCGATGCCGAAGAGGGCCGTGAGGCCTATGGCTACGATGAACGCGACCCACCAGGGCATCAGGAGCAGGGAGATCGCGTAGAACGCGAAGTAGGGCCCCAGCATGAACACGTCGCCGTGGGCGAAGTTGATGAGCCTAAGGATGCCGTAGACCATCGTGTAGCCGATCGCTATCAGGGCGTACAGGCTTCCCAGGCTGAGCGCGTTGGCGAGCTGCTGGAAGAAGGTGGACAACTCCATGGTACGGATCCTTTATCGGACGGAATAAAACGCCCGCGCCGGCGGCCGGATGGCGGTCCCGTAGCGCGGGCTCGGATCTGCCGGCTCCGGGCTCAGGCCCGGCGGCCGGCATACGGTACGGAATCGCTTACGGATTGACCGTGGTCTTGTAGACGAACTTGCCGTCCTTGACTTCCTTGATCACCGCGCTCTTGATCGGATCCCCGTTGGCGTCCAGGGTGACGTAGCCCGCGGCTCCCGCGAAGCCCTTGGTCGCCGCGACGGCGTCCCGGATCTTGACCGGATCGATGGAATCGGCGCGCTTGATCGCGTCGATGGCCAGGAGGTAGCCGTCGAAGCCCAGCACCGCGGTGCCCGAGGGCAGCTTGCCGTACTTCTTCTGGTACTCTTCCACGAAGGTCTTGGACAGGGGGGTGATCGGGGCGTCGTTGTCGAAGAAGGCGGACATGACCGCGCCCTCCACGGCCTGCTTGCCCACGTTGATGAACTCCGCGATCTCCCAGGTGTCGCCGCCCAGGAAGGGGGCCGTGATCCCGAGCTCCCGGGCCTGCTTGATGATCAAGGCGCTCTCGGTGTAGTTGCCGGGGGCGAAGATGACTTCCGGCTTGAGGCTCTTGACCTGGGTCAGCTGGGCGGAGAAGTCCTGGTCGTTGGTGTTGTAATTGAGCTCGGCGAGGATGGCGTTCGGATCGCCGGTCAGCTGCTTGAAGGCGTCGGCGAAGAACTTGGCCAGGCCCACGGAGTAGTCGTTGGACACCTCGCGGATGATGACGGCCTTCTTGGCCTTGACTTCCTTGAAGGCGTAGTTGGCCATGACGGTGCCCTGGAAGGGATCGATGAAGCAGACACGGAAGTAGTAGTCGTTGTCCTTGGTCACCAGGGGGTTCGTGCAGGACAGGCCGATGGCGGGGACCTTCTTCTCCTTGAAGATGGGACCGGCGGCCATGGAGAGGCCGGAACCCCAGGAGCCCAGGACCACGTTCACCTTGTCGCTGTCCACCAGGCGCTGGCCGGCGTTGGCGGCTTCCACCTTGTCGGACTTGTTGTCCGCGATGACCAGCTCGATCTTGTACTCCTTGCCGCCTACGGTGACGGTGGGATACAGGCTCTGGGCCAGGCGGATGCCGTCCAGTTCCTCGGCTCCGCCCGCGGCGTTGGCGCCGGTGAGGGGCTCGAAGACTCCGAACTTGACTACGTTGGCGTCCTGCTTGGCGGGGCCGGAGCCGCCGCAGCCGACCAGGGCCAGGGCGACTAGGACCGCGAGGATTACCGCATATCGCTTCATAGATGCCTCCTTGTGAGCGATTTCTTGCGAAGTTGGATGGATCATCCTAGCGCCGGAATCGATAAAAGTCAAATTGTTTTTCTTAGTAGAAACGGTATTTTTATTCTCGAAACATTTTTCGGTCCCGGATTCCGCAAGGGCAGGCCGCTTATCAGGGCCGGTCTTCAGGACACCCCGCCCCAGGCTCCTGTTTCCTGCGAAGGCGACGTACGGGGTACTCCGAAAGAATCCTGCCCTTGAATTCGTTGATCCGCCGGGTGAATCGAAGTATATTCTTTACCATGAAAGTCAAGAAATATATGCCCCGGGCGGGGCTGATAGGTCTAGCGGCGGTCCTGTCCCTGGCCGCGTCTTCCTGCCTCGCCGGTGAACCAGACGGCCCTGCCGGAGCCGGGATGGACAAGGACGGCCGGGACCTTAAGCCCCTGGCCGTGACGACCCAGAACGGAGGAACCCTCGTGATCAAGAAAGCCGCGGATCCCTCGAACGTCTGCTTCGTACCCTCCGAGGACGTGCGGGCCCGGCTGGGCGACGACGCCTACGCCGTGGTGGCCCGGGGCGACACGGAGCCCCCCTTCCAGAACGCCTACTGGAACAACCACGCCCAGGGGGTCTATGTGGACGCGGTGGACGGGACTCCCCTGTTCACGTCGAAGGAGAAATACGACTCCGGGACCGGATGGCCCTCCTTCTGGACTCCGATCTCCCAGGAACGGCTGGAACTCGTGGAGGACCTTTCCTTCGGCATGAGGCGCATCGAGGTGCTCTCCAAGTCGTCCGGTGCCCACCTGGGCCACGTCTTCGACGACGGGCCGGCACCCACGGGCCTGCGGTACTGCATGAACTCCGCCTCCCTGCGGTTCATTCCCCGGGAGGACCTCGCCAAGGAAGGGTATCCCGAACTGGCCAAGCTCTTCGAGTGACGGGTTCCGGCCGGGCGGCGGCCGCGCGCAACCGAAGGGGGAATCCCCTGTCCAACCTGGTGAGCGCGCCCCGGGCCGGCCTTCGGACGGTATCCCCGAGCGGCGGGATCGGCGACGCTCGAATCCGTCCGAGGGGAGCCTCATGTCCGACAAGCTTTTACCCTACCGTTCTTCCCATGAGCGCCGGTACAGCCTGGGAGAGGAGATCGCCAACGGGGTGACCCACGGGGCGGGAGCCCTGCTTTCCGTGGCGGCCCTGGTGATCCTCGTGGTCTTCGCGGTCCTTCGGGGAAGCGCGATGCACGTCGTGTCCTACGCCGTGTTCGGCTCCTCCCTGATCGTCCTGTACACCATGAGCGCCCTGTACCATTCGGTCACGAATCCCCGGCTCAAGCGGATCCTGGAGATCCTGGACCACTCCTCCATCTACGTCCTGATCGCAGGCACCTATACGGCCTTCGCCCTGACCGCCCTGCCTCCGGCCCTGGGCTGGTGGATATTCGGCGCCGAGTGGGCCCTGGCCCTGGCGGGCATCGCCCTCAAGGCCCTTTGGTTCGACCGGTGGAAGCTGTTGTCCGTGCTGGGCTACGTGGCCATGGGGTGGCTGGTAGCTCCCGCCGTGGGTGCCCTGCGGGAGAGCCTTCCCGCCGGGAGCGTGGCCCTCCTGGTGGCCGGGGGGGTGGCCTATACCGCGGGCACCGTCTTCTACGCGGTCAAGCGGGTGAAGTGGTTCCATGCGGTCTGGCACCTCTTCGTCCTGGCCGGGAGCGCCCTGCACTTCTTCTCGGCCCTGACGGCCCTGCCGGGGGCCTGACCTCTGTGTCGCGAAGCTTGTGAAAGCCCTCAGGGGTTCGGGACCCTGAAGAGCGCCTCTCGGGCGAGCTCCAGGGCGGTTCGGCGATCTTCGGGATCGACCCGGATCGTCCCGGCCCCCGGGTAGCGGCGCGCCGGTTCCTCCGCCAGCTCCGGCCGGACCACCAGGAGAACGAGGGTTCCTGCGTCACAGTCCGGGCGGGGGCCGCCCGTTCCGTCCCGGCGGGGCCATCCCGACCCGGCGAACCTCTCGTCCAGGGCCTGCAGGGACGGTTCCAGGCCGGCTCCCTGGCGGAGTTCCAGGGGGCCGACCTCGTCCAGAATCACGAGGCCCGCGCCCCGGTCCAGAGCCGCTAGGACGGCACGGTTGGCCGCATCGACCCCCGTTTCCGAGAAGCTCCAGCCCTTCCAGCGGGGGCCCCCCAGGTCCCGGACGGTGGATCCCAGCTCCCGCTCCTCACCGGATGCCAGGTCGCGCACCCGGCAGCC
>JBGSPT010000150.1:0-3453 GCA_041738475.1 Treponematales bacterium | reverse complement strand
AGCTCCGCGAAGAAGGCGTCGGTCCCGGACCCGATCGGGACGTCGATGCCCGCGCTCCGGAGCCGGGCCCGGGCTTCCGCGATCCACCGGCCCGAGGTGGACTTTTCCCCCTCCTTGAAGACCAGGATCGAGGCCAGGGGGAGGCCCGAGGCCCGGGCGCCGAAAGCGTCCAGGTCCGACTTCGGATCGGAGCCCAGGTGCAGGGCCGCCTGGAGGGATGTTCCCGCTGCCCGGGCCGTCGCCGACGCGGCTTCCACCCGCTCCGCCCAGCCGTCCCGGGAGAACCGTACCTCGGTCCGCAGGAATTCCGGCTTCAAGGCGGACAGGCGCCCGATCTCGGGCTCGGACAGGGTCTCCCCGCCCTCGGCCAGGCAGAAGCCCAGGGGGGGCAGGGGATGCTCCGCGCCCGTCGGCCTCAGAGCGACGGTCTCGGAGCCGGGCGCCTCGATCCGGACCGGGGATCCCGCGGGGCGGGCCGCCCGGATCACGATCCGCTGGCGGATCCTCTCGCCCTCCCGGACCTCGACGGGGAAGGGAAGGTCCAGGGGGGTGCAGTAGGTCTTGTAGGAGGCGTCCGTCCAGTTTCGCTGGTCCTCCATCTCGAAGACCTCCCCCTCGAAGTCCTGGGACACCCGGACGCCCAGGACCTCGTACTCGATCCGTTTCATGTCCAGGAAGGGCTGGTGCGGGGATATGAGGGCCGGGAAGGACCCATCCTCCCGGGAGCCGTCGGAGTGGGTCACCCGGCACGGAAGGCCGGCCAGGGACATGGGGTGTAGGAGGCAGAAGCCGATGCGGTTCTTGCGGAAGTCGGAGAGGACGGTCCCGTCCATCGAATAGGTGACGGTGCCGTCGGGAGAGCCGGTTATCTCGGCGTTCCAGGTGAACCCGATGGATCCCCGCCTATGCTCCGAGACGTACCTCAATATGAAGGAGCCGCTCCCGCGCTCCATCCGGAAATCCCGGATCCTGCCGGGGATGGTATCCCAGTTGTGGTCCCGGACCGCGGAATAGAGTCCCCGCACGATCTCCACGGTTTCCAGGCGTATATTCCGGAGGAACCCGTCCTCGAAGACCGCGGAAACGGGCCCGGCCGCAAGATGTATACGATCGGAGGTGGAAGGCCCGGGGTTTTCGGGTTCGGACGGCTTGGCATTCTGCATCTTCTCCCTCCCGATAGTAAGCTATCATACGTAAGACGTATAATGTATGAACAACTGTACCATGCCTTCCCCTACGCGTCAATGAAAGACTGGCTTCCCGGCGCTTCATGGTAATTTCCCTTGACAGGTCCGGAAACTGATGCTAGCCTTCGATCTTAGACATTAGATGTCTAATGTTTGAATATCGACAAGGAGGCCTCGCTTGAAAAAGACAGTGCTCATTGCCCTCGCGATCCTGATGGCGTTCGGGTCCATGTCCGCGGCCGCCCAGCAGCCCAAGAAGGGCAAGTGGGTGATCGCCCTCTCCAATTCCTACTACGGCAACATGTGGAGGAAGCAGAGCGTCGAGGCCTTCGAGGAAGCCGCCAAGCAGGCCAAGGCCCAGGGCTGGATCAAGGACTATGTTATCGTCAACGGCGACGGGACCCAGAACACCCAGATATCCCAGATGAACTCCCTGATCCTCAAGAAGGTGGATGCCATCTGCATCAACGCCGCCTCCCCGACCGCGCTGAACGGCGTGATCGACCAGGCCGCCAAGGCGGGCGTCAAGGTCTTGGCCTTCGACTCCATCGTCTCCACCCCCAGCGCCTGGACCATGGACTTCAACTTCGTGGAACAGGGTGAAGGCGGCGCCCAGTTTGTGGCGGAAAAGCTCGGCGGCAAGGGCAACGTGCTCATCGTCCGCGGCGTGACCGGCTCCGCTCCGGACCAGGACATGTTCAAGGGCCAGATGAACATCCTGGCCAAGTACCCCAACCTCAAGGTCGTCGGCACCGTATACGGCGAAGCGACCACAACGGTCACCCAGTCCGCGGTGGCCAACATCCTGCCCAGCCTTCCCCAGGTGGACGCGGTCCTGACCCAGGGCGGCGGCGACGCCTACGGCGCGGTCCAGGCCTTCGAGGCCGCCAACCGCCCCATGCCCATCATCATCGGGGACAACTCCGCCGAGTTCATCCAGTGGTGGATGAAGAAGATGAACGACGGGTACAGCACCTACTCCATCTGCTCCGCCCCCGGCATCGGCGGCGCCGCCTTCTGGACCGCCCTGGCGATCCTCAACAAGGTCGACGTTCCCAAGAAAATGAGCCTCAAGGTCATCCCCATCACCAACGCCAACGCCAAGGATTTCTCCACCATGAAGCCCGGCACCCTCGCGTCCCCCACCTTCACCTGGGACTTCGTGATGGAGAAGATCATAAAGGCGAAGTGATCCCCCTCTGACGTACGGCCCTGTGGCCGTAACCGATCACCCACCCTCCCCGGGCCTTCCGCCCGGGGAGGGTTCCATGAGGTCCGAATGGAATCCAAGACTGCCCGGGAGGATCCGGCCGTCCGCCTCCTCTCCGCCGAAGGCCTGTCCAAGACCTATGTTTCTACTAAGGCCGTTCAGGACGTATCCCTCTCCATTTCGGCCGGAGAGGTGATCGGCCTGGTCGGGGCCAACGGGGCGGGGAAAAGCACCCTCATGCGGGTCCTGTCCGGGGTGACCCGGCCCGACTCCGGGACCCTCGAGGTCGGGGGTTCGCCGATCCGCTGGGACGAGTACTCGCCCGCCCGGGCCGCTGGGCTCGGGATCCGGGTGGTGTACCAGGAGCTTTCCCTTTCTACCAACCTGACGGTATACGAGAACTTCTACGTGGAGCACGCGGCCCGGTACCGCGGCCCCTTCCGGAAATGGCGGGAGGAAGCCCGGAAGACCGCCCGCGCCAGCCTGGACGCCGTCTTCCCGGGCAACGGGATCGACGAACGCCAGAGCTTGAGCGCCCTGACCATAGCGCAGAAACAGATGGTCGAGATCGCCCGCTCCGTAAGCGATCCCGGCCTTCGTATATTGATCCTGGACGAGCCCACCTCCTCCCTGGGGGTGGAGCAGACGGAACAGCTGAAGAACTACATCTGGAATCGCCGCGCCCAGGGAGTTTCCTTCATCTTCATTTCCCACCGCCTGAACGAGGTCATGACCCTGGTGGATCGCGTGGTGGTGATGCAGAACGGCCAGGTGAAGTGGGCCGGGGCGGTGGCGGACACCAACGAGGAGGATCTGGTTCGCCGCATGGGGGAGGCCGTCCTCCGGGAACGGTCCGTGCCCGGATCCCGGGCCTGCGCCGAACCCGGGGCGGGAGCCGCCGTGGAATGCTCGGCCCGGCTTACCATCCGGGGACTCAGGACCCACGCCCTGCGGGATATCGACCTCGACCTCCGGGGCGGTTCCATCGTGGGCATCGGGGGCCTGGAAGGCTCCGGTCAGCGGGAACTCCTGCGCGCGGTGTTCGCCCCCTCGGGC
>JBGSPT010000050.1:0-4630 GCA_041738475.1 Treponematales bacterium | reverse complement strand
TCCCCGGTTTGCCGGGGAAGCCTTGCCGGTGAAGCCTCCGCCCCGGGCGGGGTCTTCACCGGCCAGCCGCGGCCGCGCCCGGACCGTCGAGGAGGAGGCAGCCCAGGACCAAGATGAACCCAAGAGGATACCGACCCGTAGATTGTCCGGAGCCCGGATACCTCCGGGTCTCGACGGCGGGCGAACGGCGGCATGTTCGGTGGACGGTGGACAGGGGCCGGTGGGCAGTAGTCCGTGAAATGGCTCCGGCCGCCTGATTTTTCGGAGCGGTTTACGGCCTATGGAATTCCGGATACTTCGGATTTCCCGGGAAACCCTGAACCCCCAAAACCGGCGAAATATGTGTACTTCGCATATTTCCCATTTGCATGAGCTTCGCATAATACCCATCTGAACAATATTTTCTGAACTCGCCCGAACTCCATCCCCAGTCCACTGTCCACTGTCCACTGTCCACCGCTATACTCCCCCCATGAACCTCCTGGTCCTGGAACCCCGCGAAGTCGGAACCCCCCTCCCCCGCTCCGACCGGCGGGTGGAGCACACGAGGAAGATTCTCAAAAAAGGGGTCGGAGACTCCCTGGCCGCGGGACTCGCGGGAGGGCCTGGGGATCCCTGCCCCCTGGGCACGGCCCGGGTGGAATCCTGGGACGGGAGCCGCATGGTCTTCTCCTTCGCCCCCGAGCGGGAGGCCCCTCCCCTGCGGCCCGTATCCCTTGTACTCGGCTTCCCGCGGCCCATCCAGGCGGCGCGCATCCTCAAGGACCTGTGCAGCCTGGGAGTCCGGCGCATCCTCATGGCTCCCACGGACCTGGGGGAGAAGTCCTACGCGGACAGCACGGTTTTCAAGGAACGGGATTTCCTCCGCCCCCTGCTGGAGGGTGCGGAACAGGCGGGCAGCCCGCGGCTGCCGGAGGCGGACACCTTCCCGTCCCTGGCCGCGGCCTTGGAGGCCCTGGGAACCGCGGAGCCCGGGGAAGCCCGGTGGGCCCTGGACCCCTACAGGGCGGAGGGGCTCTTCGGCAAGCTCCTGTCCGTCGGCGCGGGGCCCCCCGACGACGGCCCCACGGGATCGACCCCCCGGGCCTTCACCCTCGCCGTAGGCTCCGAGCGGGGCTGGACGGACCGGGAACTGGATGCCCTTGGAAGTTCGGGCTTCCGCTTCGCCTCCCTGGGGAACCGCATACTCCGCACCGAGACGGCCTGCTCCTCCGCGGTGACCCTCGCCCTCGCCGCCCTCGGTTCGCTTTAGGCCAGTAGACCCTCCAGCTCGTCCACCAGCCGCGAGAACTCGGCACAGGCCGCCTCCACGGGCCCCGGGGTGGACATGTCCACCCCCGCCAGCCTGAGGGACTCGATGGGGAAGCGGGATCCCCCCGACTTGAGGAAGGCGAAGTAGGCGTCCCGCTCCGTCTTCCCGCCGTCCAGGACCCGCCGGGCCAGGGCCGCGGCCGCGGACACCCCGGTGGAGTACTTGTACACGTAGAATGCGTTGTAGAAGTGGGGAATCCGGAGGCCCTCCAGATCGCTTTGCGCCTCGAAGACCAGGTCCGGCCCGAAGTATTTCCGCAGGAGCTTCCCGTACTCCGCCCGCAGGAAGTCCACGGTAAGGGGAGTACCGCCCTCCAGGGCCGCGTGGGAGAGCCTCTCGAACTCGGCGAACATGGTCTGCCTGTGCAGGGTGGCCAGGAGGTCGTCGACCTTGGTGTTCACCAGGTAGGCCTTGAGGGCCTGGGAATCCGCGTTTCGATACATGTGCTCGAAAAGCAGCTGCTCGTTGAAGGTGCTGGCCACCTCGGCCTCGAAGGTCGTGTAGTTGTACTGGAGGAAGGGGTTGTTCCGGGCGGAGTAATAGGAGTGCATGGAGTGGCCGCCCTCGTGGGCCAGGGTGAAGACGTCCCGGAGCACGTCCTCCTTGTAGTTCAGGAGGATGTAGGGGTCCCCCGTGAAGGAGCCCGCCGAAAAGGCCCCGCTCCGCTTGCCTTTGTTCTCGTACCGGTCCACCCAGCCCCCGGAAAGTCCCTTCCGGAGGGTGTCCACGTACTCCGTCCCCAGGGGAGCCAGGGCGGCGCAGACCGTCTCCACGGCCTCGTCGTAGGTATACCGGGCCTTGGCAGCGGGGACCAAGGGGACATAGACGTCGTAGTGCCGGAGCTCCGGAACGCCCAGGACCCGCTTTCGCAGGGCGTAGTACCTGTGGAGGGCAGGCAGGCCCGCGCTTACTGAGGACACGAGGTTGTCGTAGACCACCTCGGAAACGTCGTCCGGGAAGAGAGCCGCCGCCCGGGCGGAGGGGAAATTCCGGACCTGGGCGCGGTACTTGTCCAGCTTGCAGGACCCCGCGTAAAGCTGGGCCAGGGTGGTCTTGTGGGCATCGAAGGCACCGTAGAACTGTTCGTAGGCCCGGCGACGAACCTCCCGGTCCCCGTGGCGGAGGAGGGATGCGAAGGTGGACTGGCTGAGCTTCCGGGGGCCCTCGGGGGTCTCCACATCCCCGAAGTCCAGGTCCACGTTCGTGAGGACCGAGAACGCATCCTGGGCGGTCTGGGCCGCCTCGGCCTGGAGGGCCAGGAGGCGCTCCTCGGGCTCCGAGAGCACGTGGGGCTTGAAGCGGATCAGCCTGCGCAGGAAGACCCGGTACTCCGCGAAGTCCTCCCGTCCGAGCCAGGCTTCTAGGGAGTCCTCGGGGATGCGCTGGATCTCCGGGACCAGCCAGCTCCATTCCCCCTGGCCCTCGGTGGCGGCCATCATGAAGCGGCCGTCCCGGGCGCGGCTCTCGGAATCACCCTCATCCTCGGTCTGGCGAAGGTGGGAATAGTATCCCAGCCGCTCCTCCAGGATTCCGTAATCCCGGTAGAAGACCAAGGCCGAAAGGAGGCTCTCGGGCGACCGGGCGAGGGTTCCCTTGAACGCCGCGATCCGGGGGATCCGTGCCTTCAGGTCCGCCAAGCCGCGGTCCCATGCTTCGGCGTCCGGGAACAGCTTCGACAGGTTCCACCGATCCTCGGTCCGGACATCCTTGCGCAGGGGTATATCGTTCGCTGCCATGCTCTCCTCCTGGTTCGGTTCGCGCGTCGGGGATTCGAAGGAGTATACACCGCCGGACACGTTTCGACAGGACGGGATTGACACCCGGCCGCGGGAAAACGAACATTCCCGTACCATACCAAGCGGAAAGGCGGCCCGAATGCGGGAAAGCGACGAACCCGGACTCCGCTGCGACCTGGACTCGGAACGGCCGGACCCCGGCCCGGCGTCGATCGTGGTCTTCGGAGGGACCGGAGACCTGGCGCGCCGGAAGATCGTTCCGGCCCTGTACAACCTGTCCCGGGGCGGGCGGCTCCACCCGGACTCCCGGATCCTCTGCACGGGCCGCCGGTCCCTGGATCCCGGGGAATTCCGGGCGGGACTCCGGGAGGCCGCCGCGCGGTACTCCCGGTCCGGCCTGGAATCCGCCGTCTGGGACCGTCTTGCCGCCCGGATCGACTACCTGGAGGGCGACCTCGAGTCCCCGGCGCTCTACGAATCCCTCGCGCGGACGCTCTCCGCCCCGGGATCGCCCGCGGACGCCCTCTTCTACCTCGCGGTCTCCCCGGAGCAGTTCGGATCCGTCGCCCGGGGTCTGGCCCGGGCGGGCCTGGGCACCGCGGGGCGGCACCCCGACGATTCCTCTCCCTATCGGCGCCTGGTCGTGGAAAAACCCTTCGGCCGCGACCGGGAAAGCGCCCGGACCCTCAACCTGGAGCTCCAGGACTCCTTCGCGGAACGTGACATCTTCCGGATCGACCACTACCTCGGAAAGGAGACGGTCCAGAACCTCCTCTATCTCCGCTTCGCCAACTCAGTGTTCGAGCCCCTGTGGAACCGGCGCTACGTGGAGCGGGTGGAAATCGACGTCCTGGAGGAGGAGGGGATCGGCACCCGGGGAGGTTATTACGACGGGGCGGGTGCCGCCCGGGACATGCTCCAGAACCACCTGGTCCAGCTGCTTTGCCTCACCGCTATGGAACCCCCCGCGGGGCTCGATCCGGAGTCCATCCGGGACGAGAAGGTCAAGGTCCTCAAGTCCATCCCCGCCTATTCCCCGGAGGATCTTCTGAGACGGAGCCTGCGCGGCCAGTACGGGCCCGGCTCCGACGCCGAGGGCCGTCCTCTGAGAGGGTACCTGGAGGAGGACCGGGTTCGGCCCGGGTCCCGGACCGAGACCTTCGCCGCCCTCCGTCTGGAAATCGACAACTGGCGTTTCGCGGGGGTTCCCTTCGTCCTGCGCACGGGCAAGGCCCTGGACCGCAGGGTAAGCGAGATCCGAGTCCTCTTCCGAAGGCCCCCGGGAGCCCTATTCCAGGGGACCTGCGGCGACCGCCTGGGGGCCAACGGGCTCACCCTCCGCATCCAGCCCGACGAGGGGCTTTGGCTGGCCTTCAACGCCAAGGTTCCCGGCAGGGCCTCCGTGGAAAGCGGGTCTCTCCGGTTCTCGTACCGGGAGAAGGCCGCCTCCCTGCCGGAGGCCTACGAGCGCCTCCTGGGGGACGCCCTGGCCGGGGACTCCACCCTCTTCATCCGGGCGGACGAGACCGAGGCCGCCTGGTCCCTGGTGGACCGCCTGGAGGAGGCCTGGGCCGGGCCGGCC
>JBGSPT010000001.1:0-1776 GCA_041738475.1 Treponematales bacterium | reverse complement strand
GGGGGAGAGATCGTGACAGGGAAGAACTCCCGGCTCCTCCACGCCGCCACCGCCGCGGTCCTGAACGGCGTTAAACGCCTGGCGGGGATTCCGGACTCGATACCCCTGCTTTCGCCTCTGGTCATCGAGTCCATCGAGAAGCTCAAGAGCGAGATCCTGCGGGGACGGAATCCCAGCCTGGACGTGGACGAGGCCCTGATCGCCCTGTCCATCGGGGCCGCCCTTACCCCCATGGTCCAGTCCTGCCTGGACCAGCTTCACCGGCTCCGGGGCTGCCAGATGCACCTGTCCCACGTGCCCAGTCCCGGGGACGAGGCGGGCCTGCGCAAGCTGGGCATAGAACTGACCTCCGATCCGGTCTACGCCTCCAAGCGGCTCTTCGTGGAGTGACGGGGACCGGAGTGTCCAACAAGTAAGTGACGTATTGGACAGGCCTCACCTGTGGATTTTGGCCTTTTTTCGGCGATGTTACTATTGACAGAAACGCCAACCCCTGGTATTCTCCCGTAACGTTCTTACAGGGAGAAACAACATGAGCGATTATTTTAAAACCTATCCGGACGCGGCGGGCAACTATGGGCAGTACGGTGGCAGTTTCATCCCCCCCAACCTCCAGGCGGAGATGGAGAAGATCACCGACGCCTACTACTCCATCAGCAAGTCCCACGAGTTCATCTCCGAACTCCGGAGCATCCGGAAGCACTTCCAGGGCCGGCCCACTCCGGTGTATTTCGCCAAGCGCCTGTCCGACGAGTACGGCGGCCGGATCTACCTGAAGCGGGAGGACCTCAACCACACGGGCGCCCACAAGCTGAACCACTGCATGGGGGAGGCCCTCCTGGCCAAGTACCTGGGCAAGAAGAAGCTGATCGCCGAGACCGGGGCGGGCCAGCACGGGGTGGCCCTGGCCACCGCTGCGGCCTATTTCGGACTGGAGTGCGAGATCCATATGGGAGAGGTGGACATCCAGAAGGAGCACCCGAACGTCGTCCGTATGAGGATCCTGGGCGCCAAAGTCGTACCCGTATCCCGGGGCCTTCGGACCCTGAAGGAGGCGGTGGACTCGGCCTTCGAGGCCTACATGGCCGACCCGGTGACCTCCATCTACTGCATCGGATCCGTGGTGGGGCCCCACCCCTTCCCGATGATGGTCCGGGAGTTCCAGAGGGTGGTGGGCATCGAAGCCAAAGAGCAGTTCTTCGAGATGACCGGGGAGCACCCGGACAGCGTGATGGCCTGCGTGGGGGGAGGAAGCAACGCCATGGGCATCTTCTCCGCCTACATCGAGGATCAGAACGTGAAGCTCTACGGCATCGAGCCCATGGGAACCGGAACGAAGACGGGGGAACACGCCGCCACCATCACATACGGCAAGCCCGGGATGATCCACGGCTTCAAGTGCTACCTGCTCCAGGACGAGAAGGGCCAGCCCTCGCCGGTCTATTCCATTGCCAGCGGCCTGGACTACCCCGGAGTCGGTCCCGAGCACTCCATGCTGCATGACCTGGGCCGGGTGAACTACACCTCCGTGAGCGACGCGGAGGCGGTGGACGCCTTCTTCCAGCTGAGCCGCAAGGAGGGGATCATCCCCGCCTTGGAGAGCGCCCATGCCGTGGCCTTCGCCCTCAAGCTGGCGCGGCAGGAGCCCCGCCGCTCCATACTGGTCAACCTGAGCGGCCGGGGAGACAAGGACATCGACTTCGTGGTGGAAAAGCACGGGGAGCAGTACGGCATCTGAGGACGGAACAAGGCCGGGGCACGCCGCCCCGGCCGAGC
>JBGSPT010000419.1:0-1976 GCA_041738475.1 Treponematales bacterium | reverse complement strand
CCCATGGGACCGCCGTTGCCGGCGGGGCCGTAGGCTCCCACCATCCCCCGGCCGAAGCCGCCGGCCTGGGAAAGGTCGATCTCCCGGCCTCCGACGGTGAGCTTCACGACGTGGAACATAGCCACGTTGGTCGCGTAGGGCAGGGCCTGCTCGTAGCCCTCCAGCTTGACCTGGGCGCCTTCCTTGAGGCCGTCCACGAACCCGAAGAGCCGGGAGGGGATGCCCACATAGTAGGTCTTGTCTTTCACGACCACCGCGGGGTGTGCGTTGACCAGGGCCAGTTTGCCTTCGATCTTGATCGTCTCGGCCGGGGCCGCGGGGGCCGGATAGGCGCCGGGGCCGCGGGTGCCCGGGCCCCAGCCCTGGGCGGAGACCGCCGAGACTGCCATCGCGACGGCCAGAACTACGATCACTGCGCGCTTCATATGGAACTCCTTGTGGTTCTACTGTTCCGATCCTCAAGGATCGGTGCCGGTTTCCTCCGGCACCTTATATATAGCAATCTCCGTGCCAAATCAGGTTTTCAGGAAAGATCAGAACAGGATTAACAGGATGTAAAAGATCAACAAGATTAAGAATCTAAATATTTATAGATATGGAATAAAAATATAGATATGATGGAGAATGAGAATCATGTTAATCCCTATAAAACCATGATCATCCTGTTCTGATTATCCTGAGAAATTGGCTTGATCAAGCGCTTTTCTAGTATTTCGTACGATTGTTCCGGGAAGTTTTTCCACCCCCAGCGGGTAATTATTTCCCGGCCGGACGCTCCGCCCTAGGCCGGGATTTCCGAGCGGCCAGCATCCGGAACCCCGAAGCCCCCAGGAACACGGCGCCCGACAGGACGACGACGACCGCGCCGGAGGGCAGGTCGGTCTCCCAGGAGAGCGCCAGGCCGCCCACCGAGAAGAGCGCCGAGAGCAGGGATGCGAGCACCATCATGCCCCGGAGGTTCCGGGCCGCGAAGCCGGCCGTTCCGGAAGGAAGGGTGAGCATGGCGATGACCATGACGATACCGACGAAAGTCTGGAGAAGCACCACCGACACGGCGACCACGGCCAGGACGGCCAGGAATACGACGTCCGTGCGGACTCCCCGGGTGCGGGCGAACTCCTCGTCGAAGGCGGATGCCTCGATCTGGGGGTAGAATCTCCAGGCCCCGGCCACGACCAGGGCGGACAGGACCGCCATCAGGACCAGGTCCCGGCCCGAGATCAGCAGGATGTTCCCGAAGAGGTAGCTCATGGGATCGGCGTAGCCGGGGGTCTTGGCGATGAACAGTACGCCGACGCTCATGCCCACCGCCCAGATCGCGTTGATGACCGTATCCTCCCTCTGCCTAGCCTTGAGGGAGACGACGCCGATCAATCCCGCGGACAGGACCGCGAACGCAAAGGCCCCGGCGATCGGAGGGAGGCCGGGGACCAGGCCCTTGACGGAGAGGAACAAGGCCAGGCCGATGCCGCCCAGGACCGCGTGGGATATGGCCCCCGCCAGCCCCGCGATGCGCTTGACCGTGACCACGGAACCCAGCACCCCGAAGAGCACCGAGGACAGGATGCCCGCGAGGAACGCGTTCCGGACGAAGGGCAGGCTAGGATCCAGCAGGGCGGACAGGAAATTCATCTTTAGTCCCCCTTCCCGCAGCAGTCTTCGGGGGGGATTTCCGTGTCGTGGAGGACCTGCCTGGCCCCGCCTCCGAAGGTCCCGGGTGCCAGTCCTCGGGCTATCGGAACGGAGGCGTGGCGCACGACGGATCCGGGCCGGCCGTCCCGGTCCCCTACGCAGAGCACCGCGTCCGTGAGGTCCGACACGAAGAGAGTGTCGTGGGTTACCACCAGGACCGTCGCGCGTCCTTTCAGCTCGCCCAGGGCACGGAAGAGGCGGGTCTCGCTCTCGATATCCATGTTGGCCGTGGGCTCGTCCAGAACCAGGAGGCGGGGGCGCGAGGCGAGGGCTCGCGCGACGAG
>JBGSPT010000467.1:0-8552 GCA_041738475.1 Treponematales bacterium | reverse complement strand
CGGCGGAAGGGCCGGCCGCCCGGAAGGCGCCAGCCGAGGCCTCCAGCCCCGGCCGGGGATCCCAGGTTCCCGGTATTCCCGCACCGATCCGGACGCCCCCGGTCTCCAGGGTCGGATCATCCCCACCCGAGAATACGACCGGCCGGCCCGGAACGACAAGCCCGGCCAGGACGTCGAACGTCTCCCGGCCGGGCCAGATGCCCCGGGCTTCCATGTCCTCCCGGGACCTGAGAATCGTAACCCAGAGTCCGTCGGGGTGAGCCAGGGCGATCGCCCCCCGGAACACCCCCTCGGCCCTGGCTTCCCAGGCTTCGCGGGGCACCAACGGCCCCGCGAGGACCCGGGGGCTCACGATATCAGTCGCACTCCGCCGAGGTGATGTCCTTCGGCCGGAGGATCAGGTTGAGGACGATGCCGAATATGGCCGCCAGGCCCAGGCCGGAAAGCTTGATAGCTCCGAGCTCGAAGGTGGCCCCGCCGAGGCCCAGGACCAGCATGGCCGCGGTGATGATGAGGAGCTTGGCGTTGCCCAGGTTGACGTGGGCGTCCACCATGTTCTTGACGCCGATGGAGGAGATCATGCCGAACAGGAGGATGGAGATGCCTCCGATGACCGGGCCGGGGATGGTGCCGATGACCGCGGTGAACTTCGGGATCATGGCCAGGATGATGGCGCAGACCGCGGCGATCCGCATGATGATGGGGTTGTAGGCGCCGGTGAGGGCCACGGCCCCGGTGTTCTCGGAGTAGGTCGTGTTGGCGGGACCGCCGATCAGGGCGGACAGGGAGGTCGCGAGTCCGTCTCCGATCAGGGTCCGGTGGATCCCCGGATCCTTGATGAAATCCTTGCCCACCACGTTGCCGATGGCCAGGACGTCGCCGAAATGTTCCACCATGGTCACGATGGCGATGGGCAGCATAATGCTGATCCCCTCGGCGGAGAACTTGGGCAGGGTGAACTTGGGAAGGCCGATCCAGTCCGCCTTGGCCACCGCGGAGAAGTCCACGATGCCCAGGATGACGGACAGGACGTATCCGGCGATCAGGGCGATGAGGACCGGGAGGTTGGAGGCGAACTTCATGCCGAGCTTCGGCAGGTAAATCTTCACGAAGATCCCCACCGCGAAGGTGAAGAGGGCCACGGCCCAGCAGCCGTTCACGCCGATGGCGTCGACGATGGGCTTGGAAAAGTCGCCCCGGGCGTTCTGGATGGCAACCGGCGCCAATATAAGGCCGATCAGGATGATCATGGGGCCCGTGACGTGGGGGGGCAGGATCTTGTGGATCGTGTCGTAGGGCACGAACTTGAAGATGATGGCCACCACGACGTACAAAAGACCCGCGACCACGATGCCGCCCAGGGCGTAGGGAAGACCCTGGCTCTTGCCCACGGCCAGCAGGCCCGGGATGAAGGCGAAGGAACTGCCCAGGAAAACCGGTACCTTGAACCCGGTCAGGACGTGGAAGAGCAGGGTTCCCAACCCCGCGGCGAACAGGGTGACTCCGATGTCCAGGCCGGTGATGATGGGCACCAGCACGGTGGCCCCGAACATCACGAAGGTGTGCTGAATCCCCAGCACGGTGTTCTTTACGGTCAGGCTTTTCTCCACGGAACGCTCCTTGTATCGATCGCTCTTTCCGCTCGGCCGAACGGCCGATCCCGCTTCGGCCTTTCGGCCGAACCATATCCACACCCGGCCGGCGCGCGCCGGGAGATCCGCCGATCCTTCAGATACCAGATACCGACCGTAGAAGCAAGGGCTCTAGCCGTCCTTTTTCCGATTCCGGAGTTCCGGGGCGGATCGGCAGGAACCCAGGGGGCTCTTGGTAATCCAGTTGTCGATGGGCGTCTTGTCCCGCAGGGCCCTCCAGACGTCCTCGAAGCGCAGAGGCATGTGTACGATCTCCGCCCCCGTGGCGTCCTGGATGGCGTTTCCCAGGGCCGCGGCCACGGAGATCATGGAGTGCTCCCCCACCCCCCGGGCGCCGTAGGGCCCGTCGATCTGGGGTGTCTCCACCACGGCGCTCTCGATGACCCCGGGAATGTCCTTGGCTGTCGGGATCTTGTTGTCCGTGAAGGATGGATTGAGGAGGATCCCCTTGTCGTCGTAGATGTAGCCCTCGCACACCGCGGTGCCCAGGCCCTGGATCATGCCGCCGATGGACTGTCCCCGCACGATCTGGGGGTTGATGGCCTTTCCCACGTCGAAGACCGAGGCGATCTTGAGGACCTCGTACTCCCCGGTCTCCGGATCCACTTCCACGACCATGCCGTGGGCACCGTAGGTCCAGTCCAGGGCGGGATTCCCCTGGCCTGTCTCCTTGTTCAGGTTCGAAAGGCCCTGGGCCACGTAGCGTCCCACCCCGATGATCGGCCCCCCGATGCCGTTTCCGTTCGGATAGACGTAGCCGACGGCGAGCTTCGCGAATTCCACGGACTCCTGGGGATTGTGCCGGAGAAAGATCCGCGTCCCGTCATGGGCCAGGTCCCGGACGTTGGCCCGGAGCACCTGGGCGGCGACCTCGTAGGAGTTCGCCAGGAGATCCTCGGCGGCCAGGATGGCGGCGTTCCCGGAAAGGATGAGCCCCTTGGACGCCACGGTCTGCCAGTCGTAGGGGTCCTTTTCGGTGTCGCACTCGAAGGAGACCTTGACCTTTTCCAGGGGGAAGCCCAGTCGCTCCGCCACGATCTGCCGGATGGACGTGTAGGTGCCCTGGCCGTAGTCGGTAAGGGCCAGGTTGACGGTGACGCTCCCGTCCTCGTTCATCTTGATGATCACGGCGGTGGCCGTGAAGGAGGGCATGGCGGGGGCCTTGTGCAAGGCCGCCACGCCCTTTCCGATCTTCCGGCCCGTCTTCCGCTCCCTCTCCGCCTCCTCGGGGGAGAGGGATCCGTAGCCTATGGCCTTGGCGGCGGCGTCCATGCACTTGACCACGTTCCCGGTGTGGTCCGTGATCTTTTCCCCCGTCAGGGTGATCGACCCGGGCCGAAGGGCGTTCCGCCTGCGGAATTCCAGGGGATCCATGCCGATCGCCTTGGCCACCAGCTCCATGTGCCGCTCCAGGCCCCAGTGGAACTCCACGTGCCCGAACCCCCTATAGGCGGTTCCGAAGGGCTTGTTCGTATAGATGGTGTAGGCGTCGATGGAGGCGGCGGGGATCTCGTAGGGACCCGCGGCGGAGTAACCCGAGGCCCGGGTCACGTTGACCGCATAGTCCGCGTAGGCCCCGGAGTCCCAGTACATGGTCATCTCCTGGGCCTTGATCTTCCCGTCCGCGCCCACTCCGGTCTTGATCCGGTACGTGAGGGCGCTCCGGCAGGGCAGGAGGCTGAACTCCTCCTCCCGGGTGGCCTGGAACTTTACGGGCTTGCCCCCCGCGGCTCTGGACAGGACCGCCGCCAGGGGCTCCACTCCGATGCCGGTCTTGCCGCCGAATCCGCCCCCCACGTAGGGAATGTGTACCCGAACGTTGTTGTGGGGAAGCTTGAAGGCGTGGCAGAAGAGGTTTCGCACCGTGAAGGGGCTCTGGGCGCTGGTCCAGATCTCCACCTGGTCCCCCCGGGCCCACTTCGCGATGGCCACGTGGGTCTCCATGGGAACGTGCTGTACCGAGGGGCAGGAGTATTCCCGCTCCACGATCCATTCGCACTCGGAAAAGCCTTTTTCCGTGTCGCCCTTGCGCAGACGGGTGTGGTTCGCGATGTTCGTACCGGGCTTGGGGGTAAAGACCGCGGCGATGTGGTCGTAGCTGCCGAGGTCGGGGTGCACCAGGGGCGCGTCGGGCTTGAGGGCCTCCATGTGGTGCAGCACCGGCGGAAGGGGCTCGTACTCCACGGCGATCGCGTCCGCGGCGCGCCGGGCCTGGGCGTAGGTCTCCGCGGCCACCGCGGCCACGGCCTCGCCGTAATGGCGCACCTCGCCCTTGGCAAGGATGTACTTGTCCACCACGTACAGGCCCAGGCGGTAGTCCAGCTCCGCCCCGGACACCACCGCCCGGACCCCGGGCATGGAGAGGGCCTTGGACGTATCGATGCGCTTGATCCGGGCCCGGGCGTGGGGACTGCGCTTGACCGCGGCGTACAGCATTCCCGGCAGGATCATGTCGCTCGCGTACAGGGCGTCGCCGGTGAGTTTTTCCGTGGAGTCGATGCGGGCGGACTCCTTGCCCACGAAGGCGAGATCCTCGGGGCGGACCTGGTCAAACATGGTCGAGCCTCCCCTTCTTGGAACCCTGTCCCGTGACGTCCAGTACGGCTTCCACGATCTGCTCGTACCCGGTACAGCGGCAGAAGTTGCCCTCGATGGCCTCCTTGATCTCCTCCACCGTGGGCTTGGGTTTCGCCTTGAGGAGTTCCTTTACCGAGAGGATCATCCCGGGGGTGCAGAACCCGCACTGGACCGCGTGGTTCCGGTCGAAGGCCTGCTGGATCTCCGACAGGCCCGCGGGCCCCGCCTCGCCCTCGATGGTCTCGATCGCGGCCCCGTCGGCCTCCACGGCCAGGACACAGCAGGAGTTCACGGTGCGGCCGTTCAGGAAGACCGTGCAGGCCCCGCACTCCCCCATGCCGCAGCCTTCCTTGGTGCCCGTGAGCCCCAGGTCCTCCCTGAGGAAATGGAGCAGGGTCTTGTTCTCCGGGGCGTCCCGGGTATAGGAGATGCCGTTGACGGTCAGGGTGATGGTCATCGGGAAACCTCCGGAAGCAGGCGGCGGATATAGGCGCCGACCATGTAGCGGCGGTATTCGGCGGTGCAGCGCACGTCGTCGATGGGTTTGATGGCCTTCTGGACAAGGCCGTCGACGGCCTGGGCGTCCAGGGAAGCCCCGATACCGGATACCAAGACCGGGGTGGGCGCCGCGGAGCTTACGGCCACCCGGAGGCCCTCCGGGGCGGAGGCCACCATGACCCCCACGATGCCCAGGTCGTGGCCCTTGACCCGCTTCAGCTTGGCGTAGCGGCCCTTCCGGTCCGCCGAGCCCGCGGGCACCCGGATCTCCGCCAGGAACTCCCCGCTCTTCATCACCGTGGCCTTGGGTCCCGTGAAGAATTCCCGGAAGCCCACCGTGCGCTCCCCGGAGGTCGAAACCAGGACCGCGACGGCGTCCAGGCAGAGCAGGGGCAGCGCCATGTCCGAACAGGGGGAGGCGTTCACCACGTTTCCCGCCACTGTGGCGCGGTTGCGGACCTGGTGGGAAGCCAGCTCGTGGGCCGCCTCGGCCAGGAGGGGGAACCTCTCCCGGACCGTCCGGTCCTGGAGGACGGCGCTGATCGTAACGCCGTGCCCGATCCGGAGTCCCTCGGAGGGGGAGAAGGCCAGGCGGTCCGCATCGGTCAGCCGCTTGGTGTCGAGGACGAAGGCGGGTTTCGCGATGCCCATGCGTATATTCGGCAGAAGATCTGTCCCGCCGGCGAGCACCTTGGCCGCAGTTCCGTGCTCCGCCAGGAGGGCGAGCAGCTCGGACAGGGACCTGGGAGCCCGGTATTGAAATTCATGCACCATCGGGAAGGGTCCTTTCCGCGGGAATGCCCGATCCCGCGCGTTCCGTCGATTTTGACATCGGCCACCCGGCCTGTCAAGAATTTCTTGAGCGCGCCTATCGTCTACAAGGTGAGATTGAGGCTGGCGACCGTCTCATCCTCCTTCTCGTTCCGGATCACCGACGTCGAAAAGTCCATGCCCTCGGCGGCGCATTTCTCCCGCAATAGCGTGTGGTAGATGAGTCCGAGCCCCCCGCCCTCCTCGTCCGCCTTGAGGATCTGCTCCAGGGTGTTTTCCTTGACCGCCCGGGGACGGCGGCCCAGGTTTTCCAGCCGGGATCCGTATCCGATGAGGCCCCGGTTCCGGACGGTTATGCGTATCGCCGCAGGGTCCGAGGGATCCATCACGGTCCCCGTGAAATCCATCCGGAGGAGCATGAGCTCGTTCCGCTGGACCGCCCGTTCCCGCAGGCGGTCCCGGAAGGTTTCCTCGGCCAGCATGCGTTCCAGCTCCTCCGGATGGCTGCGCACGAAAAGTTCGCGCTCCGCGAGGTTAGTCAGGAAGGATTTTTCCGCCAGCTGGATGAACTCGGCCAGCATCAGGCACAGGTGCTCCGCGATCTCCAGACGCCGGGCGTAGGAATAGACCACGTCCGAGGAGGTCCCGACCAGATCCGCCCCGCCCAGGGCCAGGAGCAGGGCCGTCTCGTCGTCCACCTCGTCCAGGAGGCTCGAGACCCGGGACAGGGTTTCCTCGTCGCAGGTGCCCTCCGGCGAACCCGAGCGGGTGCGGGCTGCGCATTCCTCCTCGATGGAGCTGCGCAGGTTCGCGGCCCAGACCGCCCGCCTGCGGAGGGCGGAAGCCATGGCCGCCCTGTCGCCGACCAGCCCTATGAACGCCGGATCCTCGGCTATCCGGGCCGCCTCGGGGGTGCGGCGGAGGCGCCGTTTCAGCTCCGGCCGGAAGCGCTTGAGGATGATGCCCGTGAGGATCGTGCGGATCAGGTCCAAGAGGGCGTGCCGGGCGGACACGAATTCCGGCCGGGTGATCTCGATGGTGGTGATGAGACCGTGCACGACGAGTTTCCGCAGAAGATCCAGCTTGCAGACCTTCCAGTCGAAGCCCACGGCCTTTTCGCCCGAGAAGGTCCGGAGGTCCCGTACGGGAATACGGAGCTGTGTGCAGTACCGTTGTCCCGCATCGTTCAGGACATATTTTCCCGGCAGATCCAGGGGCTTTTCGACGATCCGGCGTGCGGATTTTGCCGGGGGGGCGGGCTTGGCCAAGGCGGCCAGGGATTCATCCAGGCTTCGATCCAGGTCCAGGTAGGTCGCGACACCCATGTACTCGAAGACCGCACGGACATTGCCAGCCATATTGCAGAACCGGATCCGCTTGGAGTTGGAAAACTGCTGGGCCAGGCTCATGAAGAGCCCGAGCCCCGAGCTGTCCACCAAGGGCACGTTTCGCAGGTCCAGGACTATCTTGGACAGGCCGCTGCCCTGGACCCTGGCCAGGATCTCGTCCCTCAGGGCGTCCGCTCCGGCCATCTCGACCGCACCGGCCACATGCAAAACGACGACGTCCCCGACCGCCTCGATCGAGCACCGGGCTCCAGTATCCATACTACATGATGAAGCACAGGCCGGGCGGTACGTCAAGACGAATCGGAATCCCTTGATTCATCGAGTTTTACATGGTACCTTGAAAGTGTCATGCAAATCACCTACATGAACGGAAAACGGCTGAAATTGGCCCTCCTCGCGGGCGCCCGGCGCCTGGGGGAGAACGTGGCCTTCCTCAACCGAATCAACGTCTTCCCGGTACCGGACGGGGACACGGGAACCAACATGGCCGGAACCGTCCAGGCCATGGCCGCCGCCTTGTCCGCCTCTCCCGGGGCATCCCTTGCCGAAACGGCCCGCACCGCCGCGGATTCCGCCCTTATAGGCGCGAAAGGCAATTCCGGGGCTATCCTTGCCCAGTTTTTCCAGGGCCTGGCGGAGGAACTGGAGCGGGATGTCCGGGTGAGCACCCGGGCCTTCGCGGACGCCGTCGGCAAGGCCGTGACGCGGACCTACGGAGCCCTGTCCAAACCCCGGGAGGGCACCCTCCTGACGGTCCTCAAGGACTGGGGTCATGCCGTCCGGCGCGTCTCCGAGCGCACCGACGACTTCCTGGAACTCCTTAAGACCACCCTGCACGACGCCCGGGCCTCCCTGGAGCGCACCCGGGACATGCTGCCCGAACTGAAGAAGGCCGGAGTCGTGGACGCGGGAGCCCTCGGCTGGATCCACATCCTGGAGGGCATCGTCCACTACATCACCCACGGCAAGCTGAAGGAATTCCGGGACAGCCCCCCCGAAGACTTCGCCGAAGCCTTTGAAGAATCCCACCCGGACTCCCCCCTGTCGGAAAGCGAGCCTTCGGCGTTCCGGTTCTGCACCGAATGCCTCCTGGAAGGCCCGTCCCTGGATCTGACGGCCCTTCGGGACCGCCTTTCCGAACTCGGCGACTCCGTGGTTGTGGCCGGATCCGACCGGAAGGCCAAGATCCACGTCCACACCGACACTCCCGCCCTGGCCTTCCGCATGCTGGAGGGATTCGGGACCGTGAGCGCCCAGAAGGCGGACGACATGGAGCTCCAGCGCAGACTGGCCGCCGCCCCGCCCCGATGCGCCGTGCTAGTGGATTCCGCCTGCGACCTGCCCGAGGAGGAGCGGCTGTCCCTCCGCATGGAGCGGGTTCCCCTTACCATCGTGATGGACGGGGTGAACTACCTGGACCGGGACGGCCTTTCCTCCGAGGATTTCTACGCCCGTCAGCGGATGCCCGGCGTCGCATTGTCCACCAGCCAACCCTCGGACGCCGCCTTCCGGCGCAAGATGGACACCCTCCTGGCGGCATCCCGGGAGGCGGTCTACCTCGGGCTCTCGGGCCCCCTCTCGGGCACCCTGGAGGCGGGGCGGCGGACCGCGGCAGCCCGGCGGGACGCGGACAGGATTTCCGTGATCGACTCCCGCTCCATCTCCGTGGGCTACGCCCTCCTGGCCCGCAAGGCCGGCGAGGCGG
>JBGSPT010000455.1:0-1546 GCA_041738475.1 Treponematales bacterium | reverse complement strand
TTGCCGCCCTGACCGGAAGGGCGGCCCTCCTTGCCCAGGACCGGACCGCGGCGGAGCGTGAACTGCGGAAGGCCCTCTCCCTGAACCCCGCGGACGAGGTCGCCCGGGTCCTGGAGGCCCGGCTGGAACGCAATCCCGACAAGCGGAAGGCCCTGGTGGAGGGGGCCCTCGGGACCGCGGAAACCCGGGCACGCCTCCGGGCGGAGCTGGGCCGGATCCTCCTGGCGGAGGGGAAGCACTCGGAAGCCCTGGCAGCCTTCGACGCATCCCTTCCCTTCCTGCCGGAATCCTACGAAGAAGTCTACGGCGCCGAGCGCCGCAGGGCCCTGGCGCTCCGGGACGCCTCCGCCCCAGCGGTTTCCGCCCTTCTCACGGACAAGCCCGCGTCCCTACAGGACCTGGCGGCCCTGGTCCAGTCGGAGAGCTCCCTGGCGGATTTCCTGACCGGGGGCAAGGACTGGGCGCCCGGGGTCCTCTTCGAGCGCCTGAAAGCCGGAGGCTTCTTCCCCGACGCCGCGGCCCCGGGAGCCTCCCCCGCCCGCCGAGGGGAGGCCGCCTTCCTGCTCTGGCATCTGGCGGCCAACCGGAAGAACGACAGGTCCCTCCTGCGCCGGTATTCGGACCGGTACCTGGGCCGGCCGGTTCCCACGAGCCCCGTCCCGGACGTGCCCCTGGAAGCTCCCTGGTTCGATTCGGTCCTGGGCTGCGTGGAGCGGGAGATCATGGAGCTGACCGACGGCCGTAACTTCCGCCCCCTGGACCCCGTATCGGGCCTGGATTTCTACCGCTGGCTCCGGAAGGCCGCGGAACTTTGATCGCTCCGGGACGGGAACGGCCGTGTACCTCCGGGAGCTGACCCAGAGCGTATCCGCCTTGAAGGGCGCGGGCCCCTCGGTCAGCGCCCGGCTCGCCCGCCTGGGTATTTATACCGTGGGAGACCTGCTCCTTCGAGCCCCCCGGGGCTACGAGGACCGATCCCGGGCCGTGCCGTTCAGGGAAGCTCTCCGGACGGGGAGTTCCGCGAACACCGTGGGAGTGGTCGCGGGCCACGATTGGTTCGGGTACGGTCGGACCCGGACCTTGAAGATCCTGGTGGACGACGGAACCGCCTCCGCGGCCCTCGTCTGCTTCAACCGGGCCTTCCTGGCGGACCGGCACCCCCCGGGATCCCGGGTGCGCGTCACGGGGCCCCTGGCGCTGAGATTCAACGAGCTCCAGTGCACATCCTTCGAGATAGAGGCCGCAGCGGAGGGGCAGGGCCCCGAGGCTGGTGTCCTTCCGATCTATCCCCTCACGGACGGCCTGGCCCAGGGCACGGTCCGGAAACTCGCGGCCCGGGCATTGGCCGAGTACGGCCGCAGGGTGGAGGACGAGCTTCCCCGGGGAGTCCGGGAGCGCCAGGGACTTCCGCACAAAGCCCGGGCCCTGGATGACCTGCACGAGCCGGCCTCTCCGGAAGCCGCCGAAAGCGCGCTCCGGGCCCTGGCCTACGAGGAGCTCTTCTACCTCCAGATCCTGGTGCGGCGAAGGGCCGCGGCCCGGGCGG
>JBGSPT010000454.1:0-11466 GCA_041738475.1 Treponematales bacterium | reverse complement strand
GGCAGGGACTCCCCGGTCAGGGCGCCGGAGTCCACCCATCCCTCGCCGTGCTCCACGATGCCGTCCAGGGGGACCCGTTCCCCGGGCCGGACCCGCACCAGCTCGCCGACCCGGACTTCATCGGGGACCACCACCGTCTCGCGGCCCTCCCGGAGCACCCGGGCGGAATCCGGCCGCAGTTCCAGCACAGCCCGTATGGACCTTCTGCTGCGGAGGGCAGCGGACTCCTGCAGGATCTCGCCGATCTTGTAGAAGACCATGACCCCCACGGCTTCCTCGGGGTGTCCGATCAGGAAGGCTCCGAGGGTGGAGATGGTCATGAGGAAGAGTTCGTCGAAGGGCTTTCCGGCCAGGAGGTTCCGCCCGGCCCCGAGGATCACGTTCCAGCCCGCCAGGAGGTAGGCCGCGAGAAAGAATCCCAGGGTCACGGCGGGCCTTGCGGTGGATCCGAGTACTCCGGATTCCAGGACAAATCCCGCTCCGGCGACCAGGGCGGAGGCGCCCAGGAAGAGCCCCTCCCGGACCAGGACGGGATCAAGGGTTCGGATTCCCGGACGTCCCGCGGGCTTCAGGGTGCCGCCGGTTTCGGCGGCCCGGGCGCAGGCGCCGCAGCAATCGCTTCCGCTACTCGTTTCCACGGGACCTTTCCTCCTCGGACAGGTGTTCGGATGCCACCGCCAGGATCTGCCGGACGTGATCGTCGTCCAGGGCGTAGAAGATCGTCTGGCCGTCCCTTCGGTACCGCACGAGCCGGGACCGCTTCAGCACGGCCAGCTGGTGGCTTACCGCGGACTGGGACATCTCCAGGGCGGAGGCCAAGTCGCAGACGCAGAGCTCTTCCGCCGCCAGGGCGGACAGGATCCTGAGGCGGGAGGGGTCCGCGAAAACCTTGAACAGCTCGCCCATCCGGAGCAGACGCGCCACCGGGATTTGGGCGTCCAGGGCCTTCTCGATGCGGTCCTCGTGGATCGTCCGACAGCCGCAGACCGCGGCTTTGCCCGGATCACTCAACGTGCGCCTCCTGATCCGACTTCGCGTCTGTACTGTTATATGAATATATGAACATACATTCATATATAATGCGGTCGGTTCCGATTGTCAAGGACTGGGGAGGTACCTATGGCCGTCTCGTCTATTCAGGCGGGGACGCGAGTTAAAGGCCGCGGATTATGCGAAGTTCGGATATCGGCTTGCACATCGAGAATAAGCGCGGTCCCGCCCGGCCCGAACCGGGGTTAGAGCCCCCCGGCAAGCACGGGAATGCTGATGAAGTTTCCCAGGGCCCCTCCCAGGCTGGAAAGGAAAAAGATCAGCAGGATGTGGGTCACCCGGTTGCGGTAGAACCCCTTCAGGGTGGAGATGTCCTCGTTCAGGGTCTCGAAGTCCCGGACCGAGGGTTTGCGGATGAAGGCCTCCACGAGGCCCGCGAACATGCCTACCCCGACCAGGGGGTTGAGGGTGGCCGCCGGGGCGCTCAGAAAAGAGGCCAGGATGGTCAGGGGGTGGGCCATGCAGAGGGCCGAACCGAGGGCCGCCAGGGAACCGTTCCAAAGCACCCATTGGAGCAGCATTCGCAGGCTCACCTCGGCGCCGGAACGGAAAAATCCCGCGGCGATCAGGCCGACCAGGGCCAGAGGGATGATCCATCCCAGGGCCCGGGAGAGGGGGGAGGGGGGCGGGACGACCTCGAGGTCCGAGACGTCGACGTCCGTCCCGCCGTCGACGAATTTCCTCAGCCAGGCCTCCAGCCCGTCCAGGTGACCCGCCCCGACCACCGCCACCAGGGAGGACTCGGGCTGGGCGAAGATCCGGGCAGCCAGGTAGCGGTCGCGCTCGTCGATGAGGACTTCCTTGACCGAGGGCATGTAATCCGCCAGCTCCCGCATCATCCCGTCCAGCTCGTCCCTCTCCTTGAGCTTCTCCACCTCCTCGGCGGAGAGTTTTTCGTTGGTGAAGACCCCGGACAGCAGGCTTGCCAGGAGCTTGGACTTTCCCCAGAACCCCGACCGTCCCCAGGCCCGGCGGAGGGTGGTCTGCACCTCCCGGTCGCAGAGGCTCCAGGGGATGCCCAGGCGCTCGGATGCGTCCACGGCGGCAAGCATCTCCGCTCCGGGTTTCACGCCGATGTCGCCCCCAAGGCGGCGCTGGAAGGACGCCAGGGCGAGGTTGGCCAGGAGCAGGAAGCCCTTGCCCTCCCGGAGCACCTTCCCGATGTCCAGGCTCTCCCAGGAGGAGGCCTTGGTCATGGACCGGTACCGGCCCTCGTCCAGTTCCACGCAGACCCGGCCGGGTTTCTCGGATTCTATGATGGCTGCGGCCTCGTCGATACTCTCCCGGGAGACGTGGGCCGTCCCCACCAGGACGAAGGTCCTGCCTCCGAGTTCCAAACGCCGAACGTTCTGCATGGTGCTCTCCAACATTGGACTATGGTTCCGCCTCCGGGGGCGCGGGGCTCCCGGGAAGTACGCGTCAGGGCTTCGGGGCCAGGTGCTCGAGTTCCCGCTCCATGAGCCGGTACTCCAGGATCCCTTCCCTGCCCATGTCCTTGGCCAGGAGGAGGTAGCGGGCTCCCAGGGAAACCTTGCCCTGGATGATCCAGTACTGCCCCAGATAGAACAGCATTTCCGCCCGCGTGTCGAGGCTCTTCTCCGCGGGTATCTTCGTCTCCAGCTCGGAGACCGCGTCGTTCCGGTCCTGCAGGAGCCGGAGAACGAGCCAGTGCAGGTTGTGGGTTTCCCGGCTCACCCGGGCCAGGTAGCGGGCGGCCAGGGCCTTGCCCTCCGCGTCCTGGCCGGCCCGGTAGGCGGAGATCACGGCGAGGATGCCGTATTCCATCCTGCCGGGCGAATAGGACAGCGCCTTCTCGAAGGCCTCCCGGGCAGCCGGGTAATCGCCCAGCCGGAAGGATGTGGCGGCGATGGACTCGAAGGCGTACCAGTAATCCGGGTAGAGGGCCGTGATCCTCCGGTAGTCGTCCCGGGCTTCCTCGTCCCGGCCCGCCTGCTCCAGCATCCCCGCACGGTACACGTAGGGGAGGAAGTAGCCGGGATCCAGCCGGATGGCCTCGTCGAAGTCCGCCCGGGCTTCCTCCAGACGGCCAAGATCCATTCGGAAGCGTCCCCGCTCGATGCGGTACCAGGGAACCTCCGGGTCCAGCCGGATCGCTGCATCCAGGTCTGAGAGGCTTTCCGCGTACCTTCCCCGGCGGTACCGGATCCGGCTCCGGTCCGCCAGGGCCTGGGACGAATCTGGGTGGGCCTGGACGGCCCGATCCAGCACGAGCTCCGCCTCCGCGGCCTTGTCCCGGCGCAGGAGGGTCCTGCCCATGCCGAGGAGGCCCGAGAGGTTGTCCGGGTCCGAGTCGATGCTCTTCCGATAGGACTCCTCCGCCCGGGCGTAGTTCTTTCCCGCGTACCAGGAATCCCCGTAGGCCGCCAGGGCTTCGGAATTGGCCGGCTCCAGGGCCAGGACCTTGTCCAGGGCGGAGCGCAGGGCCTTGTCGTCCCCGGCATACCGCTCCACCTGGGCCGCCGCCATCAAGGCTCCGGGATCCGCCGGCGCGGCGGAGACCGCCTCCGCGGCCGCGGCCCGGGCTTCCGGAAGCTTTCCCGCGGACACGAGGACGGAGGAAAGGAGGATGCGGTATTCGTTCTTTTCGGGCTCTTCGGCGATCATGGTCCGGAGCTTCGATTCCGCCGCGGCGTAGTCCCCCTCGGCCAGAAGGTCCGAGAGGGATTCCATGCCGCGGATCTCCCGTTCCCGGGGGCTCAGGGCCGATTCCGGCACCGTTTCGGGGGTCGCGGGGCGCTCGGGCCCCCCGACGCAGGAGGCGGCAAGGAGGGCCGCCGCGGCCAGGAGGGCCGGGAGGATGGTTCGGGTTCCTCGCATCTGGGTTCTCCGTTCTCTGGGTTCTGGCGAGCGTCCATGGTACCGGTTTTCCGGAGTCCGGCGCAAGGTCGCCCTCCAGGTTGCATTCCCGGGGAAAACCTGCTAGAGTCCGGCCATACCATGAAAATCAGCGCGTTCGGACGGGGCTTGGCCCTCGCCGTTCTCTATATCGGCATACTCCTGGGCCTGGTCCTCCTGCAATTCCGGGCCGGAGGAGACTTCACCCTGGTCGCCTCGGGAATCACCCTGAAAGGACGGGCCGGGGAACAGGAAGGGTCCCTGGTTTCCGGATCCCTGAGCTTCGGAGGCCTGGTCCTGACCTTTTCGCCCGCCAAGCCCCTCGCCTGGACCGCCCAGGACGGGAGCGGGCGCACAGCCCTTCCGAAATCCTACAAGGAATTGAAGGACGGTTTCCTGATCCAGTTCACCGACGGCCTGGAGCTCCGGGCACGGTCCTCGGGAGAGCCGGGAACCCGCGGGAGTTTCGAATTCGCCCGGAAGACCGGCCCCCTGCGGGAGGTGACCGTCGCCGTCTCCGCCGCCCGCCGGTCCCGGCTCGTCCAGGAATCCGACGCATACCTCCTGTCCGGGAGCGCGGGGCGCTTTGTCCTGGAGGTGCCGGAAGGGGCCGTCTCCCCGGATCGCAGGAGCCTTTCCCTTCCCTTCGTCCGGGGGCGCATCGTCCCCGCGTCCCTCGCCAAGGCCCAGGACGGGATACAAGCCGCGTCGCCGCGCTTCCTGGAGCAGGCGGCCTTGGATCCCGCGGTCTTCCAGCGGGAGATCGCCGCCTTCCGGGACAAGGCCTGGAAGGGGCTCTCCTCCGACCGTTTCCTGCCGGAAACGGTGGAGTGGAAGGATTCCGCCGGGAAACCGGCGTTTTCGGAGGCCGCCCTCACGGCCTACCTGGCGGAAGCCTGGTCCCGGGGCCAGGGCCCCTCGGCCTTCGAGCGGGTCCAGGCCGCGAATGACCTCCATGCCGGCTCGCTGACCTATCTTTCCGTGCCCTTCCTGGGCCGGACGACGGACCGGATGCGGGCTTTCGAGGAGGCGGATCTCCTGGAGGTGAAGCGCCTGGAGCGCCTCGTCCAGACCAGGAATCCGAGCCTGCTGGAAAAGCCGGGGCTCGTCCGCTTCCTCCTGGACCGAGCTCCCTACGCCCTGGCACGGGATGCCTTCCAGATGGTCGGGGCCCTGGACCTGGGTTCCCTCTCGGTGGTCCAGGCCGCGGGAGGCCTGGCCGCCTGGGCGGAAGCCGAGGACCTGTTCGGATCCGGGGAGAATCCCTTCTCCAGGTTCGCGGGAATTCCCGAGCGGCAGATCCTGCCCTACGTACTCCGGGCGGGGGACGGATATTTCCTGGCCACCGGCCCCGACGGAACCTCCGCCTTGGAGACCTCGATCCGCGCGGGCTTATCCCTGATCCGACTGGGGGAGTCCACGGTCAAGCCGATGTTCACGGGCATCGGGCAGAGCCTCGTGCTGGGAGCCCTCCGTCTGGCCGATCCCCAGGGCTTCCTCCCCCGGGCCGTCGTCGTGCGCAACGGCGCCGTGGCGGAGAGGCTGGAAACCCTGGCTCCCGAAGAGGCCTATCCCCTGGTGGCGGGCAATCCCTACTACCCCCGGGAGGTCTCCTTCTTCAGGGAGGTCGGTCCGGGGGCCTGGATGTGGACCTGCTCCCCGAAAGTCTCCATATCCGCGGACGCGGAGCGCATGGTCTGGACCCTGGAGTTCCCGGAACAGGGGGTTCATTACATCGCCGCCTACGGGGTCAAACCCTTCGCCAAGATGCAGCTCTACGGCCTGGACTATCCCATGGACCCGGCCTTCGAGAACTACAACGCCTCGGGCTACCTGTACCGCCGGGCGTCCAACGTCGTGTACTTCAAGATGCGCCACAAGTCCCGCACCGAGGACATCCGGATGTACTACTAGCCGATCCGGGTGCCGGACCCGAGTCCCTAGTTTCCCGCCGCCTTGCGGGCTTCCTCGGCGGCCTTGGCCAGGAGTTCCGCGAGCTTGGCCAGGGTTTCCGCGGGGAGTTCGTCCATCTTCCCCTCCAATTCCTTGACCAGCTTCTCCAGTTCGACGACCTTCGCCAGGGCGGCGTCCCCGGCGGCCGCCTTGGCAGCGAGCTCGTCGATGCGCCGGGCGACCTGGGCGTTGTTTTCCTCCACGGACTGGACCGTGGCGACCCCGAGGGTCTTCCAGACCGTGGCGCATCCGGCCAGGAGTACCGCGATGACGACGGAAAGCAGGGCGAACTTTTTCATGTCAGGCTCCTTGCGCTCTATCGAATGCCGGCGGCCCTTCCGCAACGCTCAACGCCGCCCCTGCCGCGATCCTAGGACGGATTCATTCCCGCCGCAAGCCCCGGAAATCCCGGGTTCGCCGCCGGAGGCCTTGTCTTCCGGGCTGAAGGCGGAGCCTCGGGGCTTGTCCCGGCCCGGGGTAATTATTATTATTTTAGTCATCATGGAGGCATCGTGAACAAGGCACTATTCCTGTTGCTAGCCCTTACTTCCGCGGCAGCGATGGCCCGGGCCCAGCCGAAGACCGTTTCTCCCCGGGCCGCCCGGGACCTCCTGGCCTCGGACAAGGGAGCGCTGCTCCTGGACGTGCGAACCCGGGAAGAGTTCGTCGAGGTGCGCATCCCCGGCTCCGTCCTCCTGCCCTTCGACGCCATAGATGCCGCCAGCGCAGCCCGGGTGGTGGGTCCCAAGGACCGGCAGGTGGTGGTGTACTGCCGCACGGGCCGAAGAAGCGCCGTGGCGGCCTCCACCCTGGCCGCCCTGGGGTACCGGAACGTATACGATATGGGCGGCATCGGTGCCTGGCCCTACGGGACCGTGCGGGGGGAGTGAGGGTTCCCGGACCGACGCCCGGGCGACCCGACGTTGTCGCCTCTCCCTCAGCCGGCCTTCCTCCCGTGAACCCTCTCCCTCTCGACATAGGAGGTATGGAGCAGGTGATGGGCCTTCTCCGAACAGGGAGACCCTAGGAAGGTCTCGTACAGCCGCAGGACCGCGGGGTTTTCGTGGGACTTTCGGGTAGGCAGGCTCCTGTCCTCCCCGTACAGGCCGGCTCCCCGTTCCGCCCTGGATCCCAGGGTGGATCCGAAGGGCTGCCCGCCGCCTCCCACGCAGCCTCCTGGGCAGGCCATGATCTCCACGAAGTGGTAGTCGCTCTTTCCCGTCGCGGCCAACTGGCCCCGGATCACGTCGAGTATTTTCCGGGCGTTTCCCAGGCCGTGGGCCACCGCGACCTTCAGGTCCAGGGTCCCGCCCTTCGGGAGCGGCAGGGGTACCACGGCCTCCTTTACGCCCTCCATGCCCCGCACGGGCAGGATGTCCAGGTTTTCCAGCTCCCCCCCGGTCACCAGGTGGTAGGCCGTGCGCAGGGCCGCCTCCATGACCCCCCCGGTGGCTCCGAAAATGGTGGCCGCGCCGGTGTAGGAGCCCATGAGCTCGTCCGCGGGCGCGTCCTCCAGGTCCTCGAACCGTATCCCCGACTCCTTGATCATCCGGGCCAGTTCCCGGGTGGTCAGCACGTAGTCCACGTCCTTGAAGCCGCTGGACCGCATCTCCGGACGGTCCGCCTCGAACTTCTTGGCCGTGCAGGGCATCACGGATACGGAGACTATGTCCGAAGGATCGATGCCCGACTCCCGGGCGTAGTAGGTCTTGGCCAGGGCCCCGAACATCTGCTGGGGGCTCTTCGCCGTGGAGACCAGGCGGCCGAGGCCGGGATAGAAGGTCTCCATGAACTTGATCCACCCCGGCGAGCAGGAGGTGATGACCGGGAGGTCGGCGCTGCCCGAGACGATGCGCTCGACGACCTCGGTCCCCTCCTCCAGGATGCAGACGTCCGCGGCGAAGTTGGTGTCGAATACCCGGTCGAAGCCCAGCTTTCGCAGGGCCGCGTGCATCCTGCCCGAGACGATCAGGCCGGGGGGCAGGCCGAACTCCTCTCCCAGGGCCGCCCGTATGGCGGGAGCCTCCTGGACGACCACGTGCTTCCGGGGATCCGCCAGGTTCCGGCGTACCTCCCGGGTGTCGTCCCGGGAGGACAGGGCGCCCACGGGACAGTACACCACGCACTGGCCGCAGTTAACGCAGACGCTGTCTTCGATCGTCAGGTCGAAGGCCGTGCCGATCTTCGAATGATAGCCTCGGCCGATCCGGGTGAGGTTGGCCACACCCTGCACTTCCGTGCAGACCGAGACGCAGCGGTTGCACAGTATGCACTTGTTGGGATCCCGGAGGACGATGCCCCCGTCGCTGCGCCGTGAGAATTCCTCCTTCCCGGGTATGCGGATCTCCCGGATCCCCAGATCCTGGGCGATCCTCTGGAGGTCGCACTTCCCGTGCTTGTCGCAGATGGGGCAGTCCGCGGCGTGGTCCGCAAGGATCAACTCGATCAGGGTCCTGCGCGTGTCCATCACCCGGGGCGTTCCGGTCAGGACGCTCATGCCGCCCTCGACGGGGGTGCAGCAGGATCTGCGCACGCCAACGCCCTCGATCTCCACCACGCACATGCCGCAGGTTCCGTTGGGCTTGAGATCGGGATGGAAGCAGAGGCTGGGCACCTCGTACCCCGCGGTCCGGGCGGCCTGGAGGATCGTCGTCCCCTCCGGAACTTCGACATCGACTCCGTTGATTCTCAGCGCGACATCGCGAGCGTCCATCGCTTGGCCTCCTGTCGTTCCTTCAGGACCTTGAAGCGGCATACCCCCGCCCGGCACTTCCCGTGGACGTGTTCGAGGAATTCCTCCCGGAAATACCGGAGCGCCGTGCTCAGGGGCAGGAAGGGGGACTGCCCCAGGGCGCAGTAGGAGGCGACCTTCATGGCCGACGCGATCTCCTCCAAAAGGTCGATGTCGGATTCCCGGGCATACCCGTTCCGGAACCCGTTGACCGCCCGGACCAGCCGCTCGTTCCCGATTCTGCAGGGGAAGCAGGCTCCGCAGGACTCGTGGAGGAAGAAGTTCAGGATCCCGTGGACCATGTCCACGATGCAGGTGGTCTCGTCCATGACCAGCATGGACCCCGAGCCCAGGATGCCCCCCTTTTCCTTGAGGGCGTCGAAGTGCATGGCCTCGTCCAGGACGCTGGGATCGAAGATGCCCCCGGAAGAGCCGCCCACCTGGACGGCCTTGAGCCTCCTCTTGCCCCGGATTCCCCCTCCGTAGCCGTAGATGAGCTCCCGAAGGCTCGTCGTGGTCTCCACCTCGACCAGGCCCGGGCTGACCACGTGTCCGATGATCAGGTAGATTTTGGTCCCCGGAGATCGCTCGGTGCCGAACTGCCGGAACCAGTCGGCCCCGTTGCGAAGGATCGGAGGGACGTTGGCTAGGGTCTCCACGTTGTTCACCACCGTGGGCCTGCCCCAGAGCCCCGCCGTGGTCGGGTAGGGAGGCTTCAGGCGGGGAGTCCCGCGCTTGCCTTCCAGGGACTCGATGAGGGCGGTCTCCTCCCCGCAGATGTAGGCCCCCGCGCCCTCCTTGACCTTCACCTCGAAGGAGAAGGGCGAGCCCAGGATGTTCCGGCCGAGGTACCCGGCGTCCCGGGATTTCAGGATGGCGTTTTCCAGGCGGGCGATGGACGTGCGGTACTCACCCCGGACATAGACGTAGCCCTCCTGGGCGCCGGTCGCGTAGCCCGCGATCGCCATGGCTTCCAGAAGGCGGAAGGGATCCCCCTCCATGATGATTCGGTCCTTGAAGGTGCCCGGTTCCCCCTCGTCGGCGTTGCAGATGACGTACTTCCGCTCCCCCGGGGCCGACTTGACGGCCTCCCACTTCATCCCCGTTGGGAAACCGGCGCCTCCCCGTCCCCGCAGGCCGGATCGCTTCACGACCTCCAGGACCTCCCCCGGGCTGCGGTTCCGCACAGCCTCCGCCAAGGCCTTGAAGCCGTCCCGGGACCGGTATTCGGAAAGGCTTTCCGGGTCGATGGCCCCGACGTTGTCCAGGACCACCCGGCCCCGGCCCTTCTTGATGATCCCCTCCCGGCGCCGCCATTCCATGAGCCTGCGGGTTTCCGGGGAATCGAGAAAGCACTCCTCCACGGGCTTGCCGTTGATGAAGTGCTGGTCGACGATGCTAGCCGCGTCCTCGGGCTTGAGGTTTCCGTAGTACACCTCGTCGGGGTAGACGAGCATGCAGACCCCTTGGCCGCTCACGCCGAGGTTGGCGGACTCGACGATCTTCACGTCCTCCGCGAGGAACTCCTTCCGGAGCTTGGCCTCGAGTTCCGCCCGGAATTCCCGGGCCCCGGCCTTCAAGGACTCCTCGCCCACGTCGAGGATAACGTGCATCAGGGGGATCATGGCTCCTCCCTCCGCTTCCGGTCGACGATCTCCCGGAGCCGTACCCCGTCGAGGTTTCCGTAGAGTTCGTCGTCGATCATCATGGCCGGGGCGATGCCGCAGGTCCCCAGACAGCTGGAGAGCTCCAGGGTGAAGAAGCCGTCTTCGGTGGTCCCCCCGAATTCAACCCCCAGGTATTCCCGGAGTTCGTCCCGAATCGTCCGCCCCCCCATCAGGTGGCAGGGCGGCGAGGCGCAGACCCGGATGACGTGGCGCCCCCGGGGCTTGACGGAGAACATCGAATAGAAGGTGGCCACCCCGTAGACGAAGCTGTAGGGAAGCTCCAGGTATTCGGCCACCTCCCGTATCTCGGGCTCGTCCAGGTAATTTTGGGGGTTCTCGTTCTGCACCCGGTGCAGGATCGCCAGCAGGTTGTCCTGGGTCGGTTCCAGGGACCGGATGATCTGGCTCGTCGTCACGGGGGTCCTCCTTTAGACGGACGGTATGAACCGAGCGGGAGGAATGGGAGGGTGGATTCGGAGGGAAGAACCGAGGAATCTTCGGACACCGAGGAAACCTCCCCGGTCGGAAATCCGTGCATCCTGGTTGTCGTGGCACCGGCCGTGCGCGGGAACTCGTTCGGATGCTCCCGCAACAATTCGCTACAGAAGTATCCTTTCCCTCGTTTTATCTGTCAATACGATTTCAGGACCCCAGGTATGGAAGGAGGATTTCCGCCTGCCCTCCGCTTCCGGTCCAGATCCCGCCTCGTTTTAGTACGGGATATTGATCGCTTCATACTTTACGAGCAATGTTTTTGATTCTTCCTGTCTAAAAAGAACAATTATATTGCATTATTTTGAATATCGGTCTACAATATGAACATAATTCGGTTCATTCGTTCATATTTTGCCCAAAGGAGTGCCCCATGGCCCTGCCCCTTCTCCAACTAGCCCTGGACAACAAGACCCTGCCGGACGCCCTGGTCTCCACCCGGCTCCTGGCCTCGGAGGTGGACGTCCTGGAAGCCGGCACCATCCTCTGCTGTTCCGAGGGCATGCAGGCGGTTCGTTGCCTGAAGTCCCTCTACCCGGACCGCATCGTCCTGGCGGACATCAAGGCCGCGGACGCGGGCACCATCCTGGCCAACATGGTCTACGACGCGGGCGCCGACTGGATGACCGTGATCTGCTGCGCCCCCATCGCAACGGTGGAAACCGCCCTGGCGGCCGCCAAGGCCCGCAACGACGCGGGCAAGACCGGCGGCGTGCC
>JBGSPT010000413.1:0-2562 GCA_041738475.1 Treponematales bacterium | reverse complement strand
CGGCGGGCTTGGCGGCGGTGCTCATTTCGAAGCGGCTGGGCCTGCCTCTCGATCCGCTGGTTCCGGGTATCGCGGCCGCGGTCGTCGTCGCGGGGACGGGGCTGATCGCGGGAAGGCGATCTTCCGGGGCAAAACGGTTGGAATAGGGAGGGCCGTCGGCCTCACTTTCCGCAGCAGTGCTTGTACTTCTTCCCGGATCCGCAGGGACAGGGATCGTTGCGGCCCACCTTGGGGCCCGGACGGACCACGGTCTCTGTCCTGACGTCTCCGGAGTCGTAGAGCCAGACGCCGTCCTTCTTCACGAAATATGCCGTCTCCCGGTGTTCCTCGGGCCGTCCGTCCATCTCGAACTTCACGGAGAACTCGACCACACCCTCGGAATCTTCCGGCCTTCCCTGTTCGACCCGGAGGATAGAAAGCCCTTTCCACTCGGCCTTGCGGCTCCACTCTTCGGTGGCCTTCCGGTCGGCGCTTTCCGGGCGGGAGTAGGTGCCCAGGATGTGGTCGATCTCTCCCTTCACGTAGGCGGTGTACCGGGAGCGCATCAGGGCTTCCGCGGTCGGGGCCTTGGCCGCGCCGGAGACGACGGGTCCGCAGCAGGTAAAGTACTCGCGGCCCGAGCCGCAGGGACAGGGTTCTCTCATGGATGATCCTCCGGGAGGAGGTTGTATACCGGATCCGCGGGTGCGGGCAAGCGCCCTGGCCGGGATCGGCAGTAACCGGCCTTTACCGTTCCGAGGGAGGCCGGTAGCCCTCGAAGGAGTACCTGGGAAATCTCTTGGTGAAGCTCCGGCGGGCAAGACGGCGGAGGAGGGGAGTCCTCTGGAGGGGCATCAGCACTCCGGCGTCCAGGACCGTCAGGGCCAGGACCGTGGCGGCGATCACGATGAGCGTGCCGGCGATCGGATCGACCAGGGCCGTCGCAGGGGAGGGAAGGATGCCCTTGAGGTATGCCGAAGCGCCGCCGTAGACCCGGAAGCCCAGGGTCGCCGCGAGGGATGTCAGTGCGATCAGGCCGATTCCCCGGAACACGGAGGTGTTGATCGCCCGGGAGGGACAGAGATTCATGCATCGATTGCAGGATTCGCAGCCCCAGGTCCACCGCGGTCGGGCGCCCGGCTCCTTCCCCAGACGGATGACCCCCGCCGGACACGACCGGGCGCAAAGTCCGCAGGACGTGCAGTCCTCGTCGGCGATGAAGAGCTTGCCCAGGAAATGCCGTCCGAAGGCCCCGAACAGGATGCCGACGAAATTTAAAAGGCCGTCGATCCCGCTCCGCTCCCGCTTGAGGGCGGCCCCTGTCCGCAGGGCCCGGATGAACTCGCCGGTGCCGGCCAAGCCGGCTTCCACGCCCCGGGTACGCGCGTCCCCCTCCGGGGGCGGCGTCATCTGTACCCAGTTTTCCGGATAGTGGGCGGCTCCCTTGCGGACGGTGCGATACCCCCGGCGTCGAAGCATCCTCTCGGCAGCGTCCACGGAGCCGTAGGAACCGCCGCCGTCGGCCGTGAAGACCGCGGCCTCCGTTCCCTTCCCCCGGGGAAGCCGGCGGATGAAGCGGGAGACGAGGATCGGCGGACGCCAGGCGTAGGTAGGGTAGGCCAGGACCACACGGTCCGGCGTATCCGGGAAGGGTAGGGCGTTCCGGGAGATATACCGGGTCCGGACCTCGCAGCCGTCCTTCTCCAGGGCTTCGGCTATGCTCCGGACGCTGGATTCGGTATTGCCGGTTCCGGAAAAATAGTACAGGTGGTAAAGCACCTCGGTCATCCTTCCCGGGAAATCCATCCCCGTATTCCGGCCGCGGCTAATGATACTCGTATTCCGTCTCGACGAAGGATGCGAGGAACGACTTGGGAATCCCGTTCTCCGCGGTCACGGAGGAGAAGGAGTCCCCGTATTCGCTTTCGGGTATCTGGTACGAAGCCTCCCGGACGACATTGCCCCTGGAATCATGTTCATAGAACGTAAGGAATTCAAGCCATCGGCCCCGCTGGAAGTCCGAGCTCCGCACGCGGCGGCCGTTCTGGTAGGCGTGTTCGATGCGGAGGACGACGCCCCCGAGGGATTCGTCCGAGATCGTCTCCTCGATCAGCAAGCCGGCTTCGTCGTACCGGTAGTCGGTCCGGTTGGTCCGTACGGAACCGTCCTCGTATTCGGTCCGCATGGATTTCCTCGCCGGGCGGTCCCCGGGGCCGTACTCGTACAGATATCCCCCCGAGGGCCGTCCGTCCGAGCCGAAATACGACTCCCGGACCATTCGGCCCGAATCGTCGTACTCGAGCTTCATGCTTCCGTCGGGCAGGCCGGAGGGCGATCGGGATTCCAGTTCGACGATCCTGCCGGCTGAATCCCTGCGGGGAACGTACCTGGCTACCTCCTTCCCCGCGGGATCCGTCTGCACTTCCGAAAGAAAGCGCCCCGCGCGGTCGAAGCTCAGGACGGAGGTAAGGTACATCTCCGGTTTTCCCGACCCGTCGAAGGAGGGCCGGTAGGATCTCGCGGTGACGGTGCGTACGGGCCCCGAGAGGCCCCTGGCGGCGAGCTCGTCCGGCAGGCGCGGGC
>JBGSPT010000411.1:0-4436 GCA_041738475.1 Treponematales bacterium | reverse complement strand
GCGCCGACCGTCGCGGCCGCGGCCTTGGCTTCGGCCCGGGCCTTCCGGGCGTTCATGCGGCCGGCCACGAAGTCGTCGATCATGCTGGCGAAGGTGTTGCCCACGAAGACCGCGAAGCTCGTGCCCTCCGGGAAGGCGCTGAAGGTCCGGATGACGACGGCGGTGATCCCGATCAGGGACCCGTAAATCCAGTGGGAGGCGGGTTTCTTGGGCGCCGACACGGGGTCCGTGCCCATGAAGACCGCCACGAAGAGGAAGCTCCCGGCCAGGAGGGAGGCCGGAGGCAGGGCCGCCTTCACCCCCGCGAAGTGGAGGGCCAGGGCGAGGGCTCCGCCGGCGGCCGCCTCGGACACGATGATCCGCCAGCTGGCGGTCTTGGTCCAGATCAGGTAGACCGCCGCCGCGAGGATCAGGAGTACCGAGGATTCCCCGATCGAGCCGTCCCGGAGCCCCGTCAGGAGGCCCAGGATGGGAACCTCCCCGCCGCTTCTCCAGACCGCCAGGGGGGTGGCGGCGGACAGGACCTCCGGGCGGCCCAGGAGGGTGCCGGCGCCGAGGCCGAAGTCACCGTGGGGGGTGAAGGACCTTCCCAGCACGGTGGCGAAGGAGATATACACGAAGAGCCGCCCCGCGATGGCGGGGTTGTAGATGTTCCGGCCGAAGCCCCCGTAGATCATCTTGGCGGTGAACACGGCGAAGACGATCCCCACCGCCGCGATCCAGGCCGGCGCAGCGGGCGGGAGGGAGAGGGCGAAGAGGGTCGCTGTGACCAGGACGGCCTCGCTGACTTTTCCCTTGCGCCGTTTTTCGTACAGGTATTCCGTGAGGACCCCTAGGACCAGGCTCACGGCGGTCAGGACGACTACGCGGGGCCCGTACAGCCAAACCGACAGGGCCCAGATGGGCGCCAGGCTGTACAGCACGCGTCGCATGATGATCTGTTTCTGGAACACGGGGCTCTCCTTTTTTCGACCCTTGCGACAGCCTTAGTATAGGAAACACTCCTGGGACCGGCAAGCCCGGGACGGCGCGGGCGTGTCCGCGTCCGGCGCGCATCACAAGGTTCGTGACACCGGCAACGTATCCCGTTGACGGATCCGCCCGGAGCCGGGAGAATGGAGCCGCGCCCCCCGGACCGACCCGGGAGGAATCCGTGAAGGAACGCCCCGTCCGGGGCCGGGAGGATCACGCCGTGCCGATCGCGCGAAGCATTCGGGAAAACCTGGGACGGGCGTCCTGGATACGCAGGACCTTCGAGGAAGGCCGCAGGCTCAAGGAGAAGTTCGGGGCCGACGCGGTCTTCGATTTCTCCCTGGGGAATCCCGACGTGGAGCCGCCTCCGGAGTTCCACGAGACGATCATCCGGGTCCTCCGGGAGGGAGGGAAGGGATTGCACTCCTACATGCCCAACGCGGGCTATCCCTTCGCCCGGGAGGCGGTGGCGAGGAAGGTGTCCCGGGAGCACGAATGTCCGGTGTCCCCGGACCACGTGATCCTGACCGTCGGGGCCGCCGGGGCCCTGAACGTCCTCTTTCACACCATCCTGGATCCCGGGGACGAGGTCGTGGTGCTCCGCCCCTTCTTCGGGGAATACTACTTTTATATCCTGAACCACGGCGGGAAGATGGTGACCGTGGACTGCAGGTCCGATTTCGAACTGGACCCGGAGCGGATCGCCGCGGCCCTGACCCCCCGTACCGCGGCCTTGATCGTCAACACCCCCAACAATCCCACCGGCCGCATCTACCGGAAGGAAACCCTGGCGAAGCTCGCCGCGGTCCTGGCGGAACACGGCCGCCGCGTCGGGCGCCCCCCCCTGCTGGTGGTGGACGAGCCCTATCGGGACATCGTGTACGACGGACGGAAGGCTCCTCCCATCCTGGGGCTGTACCCGGAGACCGCGATCGTGACCTCCTGGTCCAAGACCCTTTCCATTCCGGGGGAGCGCATCGGATACCTGGCCCTGTCGGACTCCTGCTCCGGCGTCGACGAGATCATGGACGGCCTTGTGATGAGCAACCGGACTCTGGGATTCGTCAACGCCCCGGCCCTGCTCCAGCGGGCGGTGGCTCCCCTGGAGGCCAGGACCGCGGACCTCTCCCGGTATGCCGAGCGCCGAAGAGCCCTGGGTGCCATCCTGGACGACGCGGGCATCTCCTACGCCCGCCCCGAGGGAGCCTTCTACTTTTTCTGCCGGGTCCCGGACGGCGGTCCCTCGGGAACCGAGGCGGAGCGGGACCTGGCGTTCAACGAATGCCTCCGGGGGGAGAATATCCTTGCGGTCCCCGGGGTGGGCTTCGACTATCCGGGCTGGTTCCGCCTGTCCTACTGCGTGCCCGAGGCGACCATAGCCGGGTCCGCGGCTGCCTGGAAGCGGGCGATCCTGGAGTGGAGCCGCTAGGGGCGTCCGGAACCGCCGTAGCTCCCGGGATCCCCGGGTCGCCCGACTCGGGTTGGCGCGGGAGGCGGACGGTCCGGTTCCCGCGCTCTCGCATTCCTTGTTTCGGCGTGTATACTTGAACCATGATCTTCACCTTCGTTCCCATCGTCTTCTTCTTCCTGGTTACCATAGCCGTGACCGTCCTCCTGGTCCCCAAGATGCTCCGAGGCGCGAAGCGCGGCCGGGAGGAAGCCCGGAACCAGGCAGACCGGCTCGGCCTGGAATACGTCGACGGGGTCGACGCCCTGCGCCGATCCTACGTCGAATCGGGGCAGGCCAAGGCCCTGGAGGCCTTCGATAAAATGCCCGCCTTCCTGCGCTCCTTCGCGGAGTCCGCTGCGCCTTGGCGTATGGAAGGCACCTGGAAGGGCGTTCGGGTGACGGTCCACCAGGAGACCCGGTCCAGCGGGAAGAGTTCCCGGACCTACGTGGTGGCCAAGGCGTTCTACCCGGCGCCTTTGGCCTTTAAATTCCGGGCTTCCCGGGAGGGGACGATGGCTAAGATCGGAAAGGCCCTCTTCGGCCTCAGGGACGTTCAGATCGGGGACGCGGACTTTGATCCCAAGGTGCGTATAAAAGCCGACGACGAAGCGGCGGCGGCCTCCCTGTTCTTCCGGGAAGCCGCCGCGTCCGCCTTCCTGGCCCTCCTGGAGAGGTTCCCGGACGCCGCAGCCGATTCCTCCTGCGTGACCCGGGAGCGCCAGGCCTCCCGGCTCCCCGACGAGGAGCTCCGGGAGGTCCTGGATCTGCTGGCGGCGTTCGCCGCGGAAGTGAAAGCCTAGCAGGGTGTGAATAAGGCTGCGGAGCCGTATACAACACTATATGAAGTTATTATAGGCGTGTTGCCCGGCGAGCCGGAGTATCCCATGCTTCGGTTACGTATGGCACACCCCGGGATTCCTTATCTCGAGGCCGGCGCCTGGAGATCGCGGAAGCGAAGCTTCCGTACCGTCTAGCCGACGCAGGCGGCTAGACGCGGCTTATCCATAACTGTGCAGGCCGGGCAGGAGGTAGTTCACCCCGAAGAAGGTGAATACCGTGCACAGGAACCCGGCCACCGCCAGGATGGAGGGCCAGGAATCCTTCCGCTTCAGGATGAGGCGGACGTGCAGGTAGATCGTGTACACAAGCCAGGTGACCAGGGCCCAGGTCTCCTTGGGATCCCAGCTCCACCAGCGGCCCCAGGCCTGCTCGGCCCAGATGGCCCCGAAGGCCAAGGCCCCGGCGGTGAAGATCGGGTATCCCACGGCGATGGCGGTGTAGGTGATCCGGTCCAGGTCCAGGCGCCGGGTCTCGTCCTTGGTGAAGAGGAAGGCCAGGGCGGACACGAAGCTGGCCGCGAAGAAGGCCTCCCCGATAAAGGAGAAGGATACGTGCAGGAGGAGCCACCCGGATTGGAGGGCCGGGATGGGGGGAAGGGCCGCCTTGGGGATCAGGGGGGACGAGGCGACGGCCAGGAGGACTATGGCCGTGAAGGTGGAGCCGAAGGCCACCAGGGGCCGGTAGGTCAGCCTCTTCTGGAGGCGGTAGGCGAAGAGCATCAGGGCTATCGCCGCGGCGTAGAAGAGCAGGGACTCGTAGGTGCTGGTCAGGGCTACGAAACGGGTCTCCAGGGAGCGCACCACCAGGTCCGCGATCAGGACCAGGGCGGCGGCCAGGAGGGCCCAGTGGGATGCCGGATCGGGCCGCCCGTCCCTGCGGAACAGCCAGACCGTCTGTACCGCCGCGGCAGCCAGAAACAAGATGAACGCCGTCGTGCCGAGGATGCCCGCGAAGGTCATGCTCCCTCCTTGATTTTCTGTATGAACGTGAGGGCCGTGCCCAGGGATACCAGGAGCATGGCCGGGAGGACCAATGCGTATCCGGGGTCCCGGACCGCCTGGATTCCCGTTGCCAGTTCCTGCTTGAACGCCGCCACGGAGAGCTCCCCGGCCGCTTCGCCGGGGGCCGCCCGCACTACCTTGGCCTCCCGGCCGTCGTCCACCCGGAGCACCGC
>JBGSPT010000410.1:0-2430 GCA_041738475.1 Treponematales bacterium | reverse complement strand
GCATCGCCTCGGAGGCCGCCCGGGAAGCCGCGGAGAGCGAGGATTCCTTCCGAGGCGCCGCCCAGGCCCTCCGGTCCATCGCGGACCGCATCGGGGTCATCGAGGAGATCGCCCGGCAGACGAACCTCCTTGCCCTGAACGCCGCCATCGAGGCTGCCCGGGCGGGGGAGAGCGGGAAAGGCTTCGCGGTGGTGGCCGGGGAAGTCCGGAAACTGGCGGAACGGAGCGGGAAGGCCGCGGAGGAGATCCGCGGGATATCCGCGGATACCCAGAAGCAGTCGGACCGTGCCCTGGAATCCCTGGGGCGCCTGGTCCCCGCCATCCGCCGCACTTCGAACCTGGTGGAGGAGATCGGCGCGGCCAGCCGGGAGCAGGAGATCGGCACCGAGCAGATTTCCAAGGCCGTACTGGCCCTGGACGAGGTTGTCCAGCAGAACGCCGCCGCCGCGGAGGAGCTCTCGGCCTCGGCGTCTTCCCTTTCGGAAGAATCCTTCCGCCTGGATGAGGCGGTATCATCGTTCAAGACCGAGGACAGGGCGCTCGCCTTGCCCGGGACGGAGGATCAGGAATGAACGCGACCATCGAGGCGATCGCCCTGGAGTACGGGGAGGGGCAGAACAACATCATCGTGGGGCAGTCCCACTTTATCAAGACCGTGGAGGACCTGGGGGAGATCCTGGCCTCGGTCTCCGGGGCAAAATGGGGGCTGGCGTTCAACGAGGCCTCGGGTCCCTGCCTGGTCCGGACCGAGGGGAACGATCCCGCCCTAGTCCAGGCCGCGGAGTCCTGCGCCCGGGCCGTCGGCGCTGGGCATACTTTCTATGTAGTCCTTGGTCCGGGCACCTTTCCCCTCCATGCCCTGGACCGGATCAAGGCATGCCCGGAGGTCTGCAGGGTCTTCTGCGCCACCGGCAACCCCCTCCAGGTCCTGGTGGCCCGCACCCCCCAGGGCGCCGGCATCGTCGGCGTGGTGGACGGATCCTCCCCCAAGGGGGTCGAGGGCGAGGCGGACAAGGCGGACCGGAAGGCCATGCTCCGGAGGTTCGGCTACAAGTTCGCATGAGACTCGATCGGGTTGCACGGGCAACCCGATCGAGTCTCATGGCACCGAAGCTCCGCTTCGGCGATTCTCTGGCGAAGTCTGAAACGGGCCCGAATCCACCATCATGGGCGTGCCGGATCCGGAGGTCATGGCCCGCTCCGCGGCCAGGGCGTCCCGCCGCATGGATACGACGGAGGAGGCCAGGACCGCGGCGATGATGATCGCGCCTCCGGCGATCGAGTTTGCCCCGGGTGCCTCCCCGGTGGCCAGGAAGACCCAGACGGGGTTGGCGATGGGCTCGATGGCGGCCACCAGGATCCCCTGGATGGCGGTGACCCGTTTGATCCCGAAGGACAGGAAGACCGCCGCCAAACCCACCTGGAACACCCCCAGGACGACGATCACCGCCCCGGAAGCCCAGGTGATCCTCGGCGCCGGGAGGAAGCAGGCCCAGGTCAGGGCGATGAGGGCCGTGAAGCCGTGGGCCAGGAGGTTGGATTCCAGGGGGGACCCGTCCTTCTGCATCCGTAAAAAGACGTAGTACATCGCGAAGGTCACCCCCGACGCGACTCCGGCCAGGTCTCCGAGCAGGCTTCCGCCGCCAAGGTCGCCCAGGAAGAAGAGAACCATCCCCGCCGCCACGGCCAGGAAGGCCGCGAAGTGCTCCAGCCGGGGTTTTTCCTTGAGCAGGAAGATTCCCAGGATGGCCGTGTAGATGGGCGCCCCGTACTGGAGGAGGATGGCGTTGGCGGAGGTGGTCGCCTTGTTCGCGTACACGAAGAGGAGCATCGTGACGGCGCTGGAGAGGGCCGCTCCGATCTGGGGGATCGAGAAGGTGATCCGGGGTTTCCGGATCCAGACCAGGAGGAAGAGGCCGGCGACGGCGGATCGGGCTCCCGCGATGGCCATGGGATTCCAGTCGATGATCTTGATGAACAGCCCCGCCAGGCTCCACAGGAGGGCGCAGACCGCCAGGGCCGCCAGGCCGAGGGTCTGGTCGCGGGAAGATGTCGATGCGCGCATGCCCCGGATGGTATCCGTAAATTCACGGAAAGACTAGGCGGACAACCGGCCCGGTCTCGTGTGCGGAAATCGGCCGGGTAAAAACACGGGTTTATAGGATAAGAATAGACAGGATGAACAAGATTTATGATGGATGAACAGGATAATACAAGAAGTGTAGAGAGTATGGGATTTATCCCTTTTCAATTTCTTATCCTGTTCATCCGTTCCTCATCCTGTTGATCCTGTCTGGTCTTTATAGGGAAAAGCCTGTCCGCGAGGGCGGCGGATGCCAACTCCCGACGGAAGGCCTTCTCCAGGCGCGGATCGTCGGTTTCCAGGGTGCCCAGTTCCATGGCCGCGGCACCCTGAAAGACCGCGAAGCG
>JBGSPT010000380.1:0-10290 GCA_041738475.1 Treponematales bacterium | reverse complement strand
ACTCCAACACGGTCCGGCTTTCCTGCGGCTGGGCCAGCCCCTCCTTCGCGGGATATCGTCTGCCTGCGGAACGGGAACTGGGGGATTCGGGCTTCACGGCCCGATGGTTCGTGGACGAGCCTGCCCGGGTCCTGCCCCGGGTCCTGGCCGCCTCGGACTTCCGCCCGGAGTCCACGGCGGGGGCCGATTTCGGCGTCGAGTTCCTCCAGCCCACGGACGTCTACCAGCAGGTCCACCGGGCCCTGCGGTACGCGGTCCTGTTCCTGTTCATTCCCTTCGCGGCCCTCTTCCTCTTCGAGGTCCTGGCACGAAGGCGCCTCCACGTGGTGCAGTACATCCTGGTGGGCCTGGCCAACTGCCTCTTCTATCTCCTCCTGCTGGCCCTGTCCGAGCACATTCCCTTCCTGGCGGCCTATGTGATCTCCGCGGCGGCGGTCTGCGCGGTCACCACCTTCTATGTCAGCGCCTTCCTGCCCGACAAGCGGCAGGCGGCCCTGGCCTTCGGGGTTCTGGCCCTGCAGTACGGATACCTTTTTTGCGCCCTGTCCTCCGAGGACTACGCCCTCCTGATCGGGTCCGTGGGCCTCTTCGGTATCGTGGCCCTGACCATGGCGGCCACCCGGAGGGTGGACTGGTTCGGGGGGAAGGGGGACGGCGACGACCCGTCGGACCTGCCGGCGCCAGAAATCCCGGAATCCGGGGATCTCGGCTGAGAAACCAGATTCCCGGGAAGTCTCAGGAAACCCGGCAACCGATGCGACGGCCCCGGGGGGCACACGGATTCGCCCGTGCGTCCCCGGGCGGCGGCCGGAGGGAGGCGGCGTCCCGTTTCGGGAACAGGACGCTCCGGGGGGCCGGGTAGACGGGCCGATACCGTTTCTCGGCTTCGTCCAGGGCCTCCCGGAAGGACGGATCCTCCAGGTCGTCCAGGGTCTTGATCCGTCCCGTCCGCCGTCCCGCTTCGAACCGTGCCTTGTCGGAGGGGCTCAAGTCCAGGTAGCGATCCAGCGTACCCAGGAGAGAATCCCGGGCCTCCGGGAGGCGCCCTCGGAGTTCCGAGAGAAGGTTCATGCGGTGGTCGCTCACGATCTCGCTGCGGACGGGTTCGAGCCCCTCAATAAACCGCCGTATCTCTTCGACGGTCCGGGCCTCGGACAAAGGCTCGAATCGCCCCTCGCGATAATCATCCGCGAGGGGCGTATCCTCCAGCACGAAGCAGGTCCGGAGTCGGATATATTCGGGTTCGATCCTCCGGAGTACCGCGGCGCTCTCGCGGGCGTGGACCTCGGAATGCCGGATACCGCCGAGACCGGGCATGAAGTAACAGGACAAGGCGAATCCGGCCTCCCGGGCCTTCGCCCCCGCCCTGATCTGCCGGTCCGCCGTCACACCCTTGTCCATGGACGCGAGTACTTCGTCCGAACCGGATTCGAATCCAAGGTGTATTCGCTGGAGCCCCAGGGACCGGAGCAGGCGGAGGTCCGCGGAGGGTCGCGCCACGAGGGTGCTGACACGGGCATAGGAGGTGATCCGGGTCACCCGGGGCAGGAACCGGGCGATGTCCTCCAGGACCGCCGCCAGGGTCCGGATCGGCAGGGCCAGGGCATCCGCGTCCTGGAGGAAGAGGGAATCTCGTCCCTTGGAGGCGGGGTCCGCCGCGATCCGGACGATATCCTCCCGGATCTCCTCCTCGCCACGGAAGGAAAACATCATTCCCTTGTACGCGGGGCAGAACCGGCACCGGTTCCACGGGCAATTGCGCACAACCCTCAGCAGGATGCTTTCCGCCTCGCTGGGCGGACGCAGGACTCCCCGCTCGATACTCATCCTGAATCCCTCCTCCCGGCTCCACTGCGTTATGATGGTATCGACTATAGATCGTTGCACGAAACTAATAAATATGATATTCAGATACATACTGTTTCTATTTGGGAAACAATATGGATCAATTCTTCGCGATGAGGGCCTTCGAGAAGGTCGCGGAACTCAAAAGCTTCACGGCCGCCGCGGAAACCCTAGGCACCACCAAGGGAAACCTGAGCCGCACGGTCAAGGCCCTGGAGGACTCCCTGGGCACCGCGCTCCTCCGGCGTACGACCCGACGGATCGGGCTCACCGAGGCCGGGCTCGTCTACCGGGAACGGTGCGCCCGGGCGCTAGAGGAGGCGGAAGCCGCGGCCCGGGCGGTCCGGAACCTGAAAGCGGAGCCCCGGGGACGCCTGCGGATGTCCGCCCCCGTCAACTTCGGGCGGCTGACCCTGGCCCCGGCCCTCCCGGCCTTCCTTCTGCGCGTTCCCGAACTTCGGATCGACCTGGTGCTCACGAACCGGTTCGTGGACCTGGTGGAGGAGGGATTCGACCTGTGCGTGCGCATCGGCGTACGTCCCGTTCCGCACCTGGCCGCCAAACGGCTGGCGGAATTTCGTTGGATCCTGTGCGCCGCGCCGTCCTACCTGGCCGCAACAGGGTATCCCCGGCATCCCCGGGACCTGGCGATGCATCGGATCCTCTCCCCGGATCCCAACCTAGAGCATGAAGTCTGGAGATTCCAGGGACCCGGAGGGGAAGCCCGAGTACCCGCGGGCGGGCATTTCCGCACGAACAACGTGGAAGTCCTCGCGGAAGCCGCCCGGGCCGGCGCCGGGATCGCGCTTGTTCCCTCCTATACCGCCGCAGCCTCCCTCCGGGAAGGCACCTTGAGGGAGGTTCTCCCCGACTGGCGGTCCCTCTCCTCCACGGGGGACCGGATCTGGGCCGAATTCGTTCCGGGGCGGAGATCCCTGCCCAAGGTGCGTGCCATGCTAGATCTGCTGGGGGAGCTCTTCTCGGGATCCTCTTGGATGGATGACCCCGGGACCGGAAAAGGAGAACCGGGACCGGGTTGACGGTCCGGTCCCGTACCGGATAGTCCCGCCCGGCATTCCTCGTCCGCAAGAGGTGACGAAATATCCCTGTCCAAGGGAGCCTTGACCGTGAATTACGCCGGGCGCGGGGTCTCCCCTCAGCGCCACACGGGTCCGATCACGATTCAAGGAGGCCGTCATGGAGGGACGATGGTACCTAGGGAAGTCGGCGCGGTAGAGCGCCGGGGGAAAGGAATTCCCGGAGACGCGGCCAAACCTGTACGTATCCCCCACTGCCGTGGTAAAAATGTGAAGGAGGTAAGCATGGGATTCTTCAAGAAGATCCGAACAACGGCCGCCAAGGCCGTCCGGGTCCTGACCCGGCGAGCCTCCACGGTTATAGGTTCCCTGCGTAAATCGGAATCTCCCCTGGCGGACCGCCTCCTGGCGGACGCCCTCAGGATCGCGGAAATCCCCTCCCCGACGGCCCGGGAGGAACAGCGGGCGGCCTTCGTGCTGGAGCGCCTGCGATCCCTCGGATTGAACCCCCAGGTGGACGAGGACGGGAACATCCTGGCCCGGGTGACCTGTCCGGATCCCGAGGAGCCCCGGCCAATCTTGGTCCTGGCGGAGCTCCCCTCGCCGCGGTGGCACCCCCTGGAAAGCCTCTCCCGGCTGGACGCGGACCGGGCCTACGGCGCGGGGCTCTCCGATTCCCTGGGACCGGCCACCCTCCTTTCCCTGGCGGAGACCCTCCAGTCCGGAAGCCTGGCCATAACCAAGGACGTCCTGCTCCTCTTCGCGGCCCGCCCCCTGGACGATCCCCGGGGATCGGTGCTCCGGCGCCTGGCCGAGGATCCCCACGACCGGCCCTCCGTCGCCCTGGGTCTCCGGGGGCTCTCCCTCGGGACCGTGCCGACCAAGTCCCTGGGGACCTACCGCATCGAGGTCCGGGTGCGCACCGACGCGGAAATATCCGACACGGACCCCAAGCCGGGATCCGCGGACCGCGGTCCCGGATCCGCTGTGGATGCGGTCGTTGCCCTGGCGCGGACCCTGACCGGCATAACCTGGGACGCGGAGCGGAGGACCACCTGCACGGTCCGCCGCATCGAGGCGGGGGCGGGATTCGGCCACGAGCCGACGGAGGGCCTGCTGGACATCGAGCTGGAGTCTCCCGACGAGGCGGTCCTGGAGATCGCCATGAAGGCCGCGACGGCCACGGCGGAATCGAGAGGCCGCCAGGCGAACCTTCAGACCCAGGTGACGATAGCCGGCTACGTGCCCGTCGGCGATCCCGGCGCCGGGGCCGGGCTATCCAGGCTCGTCATCCAGGCCCTGAAGGAACAGCACATCAAGGTCCGGGAGGAGTCCGGGGCGGACCCCGCGGCCTTCCTGTCCTCCCGGGGAATACCCGCGGTATCCGTGGCGGTTGCCAGCGGCCGGGAAGGACTGGACCGGGACGAAATCGAGGTGGACTCCATCGAGAAAGGCCGCCGCCTCCTGGTCTCGGTGATCGAGCGGGTCTCCAAGGAGGTCCTATGAGCAAACCCTCCGATGACTCCCTCCTGGCGCGGACCTGGCACCATTCCAGGTTCTCGGATGTGGGCCGCCTGGTCGACCTGAAGGAAAAGAAGGGCCTGACCGTGTCCCTGGCCTTCCCGACCCTGAACGAGGAGGCCACGATCGGCAAGGAGATCCTGGTCATCCGCACGGAGCTGATGGACCGGTTCCCCCTGCTGGACGAGATAGCCGTAATCGACTCGTCCTCCAAGGACCGCACCCGGCAGGTGGCGGAGCGGTACGGCGCCCGGGTCTTCGAGTCCAAGGACATCCTTCCCGGCCGGGGCACCTTCCGGGGCAAGGGCGAAAACCTCTGGAAAAGCCTCTATGCCCTGCAGGGGGACATCATCGTCTGGGTGGACGCGGACATCGCCAACATCGCCCCGAAATTCGTCTACGGCCTGGTAGGCCCCCTGCTCGAGGACGACTCGATCGGCTACGTAAAGGCCTTCTACGAGCGGCCCATCCGCTCCAATACGGGGATCCAGTCCTCCGGGGGCGGCCGGGTCACGGAGATCCTGGTCCGGCCCATCTTCTCGCTCTTCTATCCGGAGCTGGCGCGCCTCGTCCAGCCCTTATCCGGGGAGTACGCGGGCCGGCGGGAACTGCTGGAGACCCTGCCCTTCAGCGTGGGCTACGGGGTCGAGCTGGGCCACCTGATCGACGTCTATCGAATGTTCGGAATCGGGGCCCTGGCCCAGGTGGACCTGGACCTGCGCATCCACCGCAACCAGACCACCGAAGCCCTGGGGCGGATGGCCTACGGAATCCTGAACACCTTCCTGGACCGGGCACGACGCTACAGCGACGCGGAGGTGCTCCGGGAGCTGGGGGACCGCCACATCGCCCTCAAGGTGGAGAAGGAATCCCATACCGTCGCGGCAACGGAAATCTCCGCGGTGGAGCGCCCCCCCATGGCGGAGATTCCCGAGTACGTGCAGAAGTTCAAGGAATCCGGCCGCCATTGGGCTGGCCGCAACCTGGAGACCTAGGAAGGGAATCCGGATTGCGAGGAGCCTCCCGGGGGTGTATATTCAAGGGGTGAGCGAAGACACGATCCTGGAATCCAGCCCTACGGGCAAACGCCTCCAGACCCTCCGCAAGGACGATTCCCTGTCGATCATTCTTTGCGGCAAGCGGATTCCCCTTATAGGGAAGATCGTGCTGGGCCGGGACCGATCCTGCGGAGTCGTACTGGAGCACGCCCTGGTCAGCAAACGCCACGCGATGATCCAGAAGATCAGGGACGACTACTATATCACCGACCTCTCAAGTACCAACGGGACCTTCGTCAACGACCGGGCGGTCCCGCCGGGCAAATACGTCCGGATCGAACCCGGGGACCGGATCAAGATCGGGAAGACCGTGCTGACCCTGAAGTAGCTTCGGATCCCAGAACACCGACACCGGGCAGGCCCCGGAAACGAAACGGCCGCCCCCGTCGGGAGCGGCCGCCGCGTCTGAAACGGTATACCTTACTTCTTGACCGAATAAAAGGCTTTTCGACCCGCGTACTCGGCGATGCCCTCCATGGCGTCCTCGATCCGCATGAGCTGATTGTACTTGCAGATCCGGTCCGTCCGGGACATGGAGCCGGTCTTGATCTGGCCGGTTTCCCGGGCCACCACGAGGTCGGCGATGAAGGTGTCCTCGGTCTCCCCGGAGCGGTGGGAGACGACGGCGGTGTAGCCCGCGCGCTTGGCCATCTCGATGCACTCGATGGTCTCCGTGACCGTGCCGATCTGGTTCACCTTGATCAGGATGGAGTTGCAGGCCCCCATGGAGATACCCTTCTCCAGGCGCTTGATGTTGGTCACGAAGAAGTCGTCCCCGACCACCTGGATCTTGCCGCCCAGGGCCTTGGTCATCTTCACGTAGCCGTCCCAGTCGTTCTGGTCCAGGGGGTCCTCGATGGAGACGATGGGGTACTTCCCGACCCACTTGGTGTAGATCTCGATCATCTCGTCCGCGGAGAAGAGCTTGCCGGGGTTGGATTTCCAGAACTTGTACCCTTTCTTCTCGCCTTCGTCGAAGAGCTCGCTGGAGGCGCAGTCCAGGGCTATGGCCAGGTCGTCCCCTGGCTTGTAGCCGGCCTTCTCGATGGCCTTCATGATGTAGTCCAGGGACTCGTCGTTGCCGATGTTCGGGGCGAAACCGCCCTCGTCGCCCACGGAGGTGTTGTGGCCGTCCGCCTTGAGGAGGCTCTTCAGGCTGTGGAAGACCTCGGCGGTCATGCGCACCGCCTCCCGGAAGGACTGGGCGCCCACGGGCATGACCATGAACTCCTGGAAGTCCACCTTGTTGTCCGCGTGCTTGCCGCCGTTGATTATATTGGCCATGGGCACGGGCAGGAGGGTCGTGTGGGCCCCTCCCAGGTACTTGTACAGGGGGGTCTCCAGGAAGTTGGAGGCCGCCCGGGCTACGGCCATGGACACGCCCAGGATGGCGTTGGCCCCCAGCTTGCCCTTGTTCTCCGTGCCGTCCAGGTCGATCATGGTGCGGTCGATGTCCACCTGCTCGGTGGCGTCCAGGCCGATGATCTCCCCGGAGATGACGTTGTTCACGTTCTCCACGGCCTTGAGCACGCCCTTGCCCAGGTAGCGCTTCTTGTCTCCGTCCCGGAGCTCCACGGCCTCGTGCTCGCCGGTGCTGGCGCCGGAGGGAACCGCCGCGCGGCCTACGGTGCCGTCCTCCAGGACGACGTCCACCTCGACGGTGGGGTTGCCCCGGGAATCCAGGATCTCTCTGGCCTCGACGTATTCGATCACGCTCATGGTACGCTCCTTGGGATATAGGGGGATGGGGCGGCCGGCCCGTAGGGCCCGCCCGGTGCTGGTCTACGGGGAAAGCCTAGCAAGTACGGGGGAGACAGTCAACAGTGGACGGTGGACAGAGGTCAGTGGTCGGGAGTGCCGGTAGAATTCGGTGCATGTCCACGCCTCGGCGATGGACGCGGCCGCCGTGTTCATCCCGCTTCCGTCCACTGTTCACTGTCCACCCTTACGCGCTTCACGAATATACCGCTCCAGGAGGTCCTTCACCTCCCCGGGAGTGAAAGTCCGGATGGCCCCGGCCATGCCGGGAAACACCTTGCGGATGCCGGGGCGGGAAAAGCCGCGGACGTAGACGCAGTCCTTCCCGTCCACGACCACGGGGAGGACGTACCAGGACGAGAAGGATTCGTAGAGGTTGCCGGAGGGGTTGGAGAGCAGGCGGGAGCGCTGGGCGAATCCGCCGTCCGGCAGGTACTCCTCCCGGTACTCCAGGACCAGGTCGTACCGGATCTTGATTCCCAGGATGGACATCCCCACGTTCTGGGAAACCCGGATCCGGAGGCCGTCCCGTTCTTCCACCTTGGCCGAGAACAACCGAGGGGAGTACTCGGGCTGGCCTTCGTAATCCGTCAGGACCCGGACCAGGGCCTCGAAGGGCACCTCGAAGACCCCGTGGAGCTCGGACCACCCGGCTATACGGTGCTCCCCGGTCTCCGGATCCTTCCAGGTCTCCGCTTCCATCTCCGTGACCACGGTCTTTCCCAGGAGGGCGGGAAAATCCGCCCCCGGAGCCACACCCCAGCGGTATTCATCGGCGGTGCCGGGTCCGGCTGCGGCCGCCGGGGACGCGGCAAGAAGGAGGGCGACGGCAAAAGACAGAGCCCGGCGACGGGCGCGGCCGGGACCGCGAAGGAAGGGGTTTCCCATGACCCGGACCGCTCCGGTCAGGCCTTTCCGCCGGTCATAAGGTCGAAGACCCGCTCCAGGTCGTCCAGGGAAAAGTACTCTATCGTGATGGAGCCTTTTTTCGCGTCTCCCTTGACCTGGACCTTGGTCCCCAGGAACCCGATGAGCTTCTGTTCCAGGTCCCGGAGGTCCGGATCCAGGGGCTTTCGCGGAGAGTCAGGCCTGCGGGCCGGGGCGGGGCGCTTGCCCGCGTTGAAGTCCGAGGCCAGGGCCTCCGCCTCCCGGACGGAGAGCCCCTCGGCCAGGATACGGCGGAAGAGTTCCCGTCGGTCCTCCGAGGAGGACGCGGCCAGGATGGCCCGGGCGTGTCCGGGGCTCAGGTCACCGGCTCTAAGAGCCTCGAGCATCTCCGCGGGCAGCTTGAGCAGGCGCAGGGCGTTGGCCACGGTCGGCCGGCTCTTCCCGACCTTCTCCGCCACCTCCTCCTGGGAAAGCCGGGCCGCCTCCATGAGGACCTTGTAGGCCTCGGCTTCCTCCACGGGATTGAGGTCCTCCCGCTGTACGTTCTCGATCAGGGCTATCTCGAGCTTTTTCTCGGCGGTGAAGGACCGGACCAGGACGGGGACTTCCCGCAGCCCCGCCTTTTCGGCGGCCTTGTAGCGCCGCTCCCCCGCCACGATCAGGAAGGTTCCGTCTCCGGAATCCTCCACGATCACCGGCTGGATGATCCCGTGAAGCCGGATCGAGGCGGCCAGTTCTTCCAGGGCGGCCTCGTCGAAGCTCTTTCGGGGCTGCAGGGGGTTGGGGACAAGCTTGCCCAGGGGTACGCTCCGCAATCCCTCGGGAACGCCGGGCTTGTGCTCGCCCTCGCGGCCTTCCAGGGACTCCAGGCGGACCTCGACCTCGCTCTCCGGGATCAGGGCGCCCAGCCCTTTGCCCAGGCCGAACTTAGCCACGGGACAGGACCTCCCCGGCCAGCCGCTCGTAGCTCTTGGCGCCCACGCAGTCCGGGTCGTAGAGGCAGACGGGGACCCCGTGGGACGGTGCTTCCGAGAGCCGCACGTTCCGGGGGATGATGGTCCGGAAGACCCGGTCCTTGAAGTACTGGGTGACCTGCTGGACCACCTGCTGGGCCAGCTTGGTGCGGGAATCGTACATGGTAAAAAGGATGCCGCCGATCCGCAGCCGGGGGTTCATGCTCTTCTGCACCAGGCTCACGGTCTGGAGGATCAGGGTCAATCCCTCCAGGGCGAAATACTCGCACTGCAGGGGCACCAGGACTTCGTCGGCCGCGTTCAGGCCGTTCAGGGTCAAGATGCCCAGGGACGGCGGGCAGTCGATCAGGACGAAGTCGTACCGGTCCAAGACGGGCTGCAGGGCTTTCTTGAGGTAATCGTTCCGGTCTTCCTTGTCCACCAGTTCCACCGTCGCTCCGGAGAGCTCGATGGAGGACGGCGCCAGTTCGAGGCCTCCCACCTTGGTCGGGACGATAACGTCCGCCAGGGTCAGGGTGCCGGAAAGGACTTCATATATGCCCCGGGCGCCCGTCTTGCCTCCCACGCCGCTGGTGAGGTTGGCCTGGGGATCGAAATCCACCAGGAGAACGCGTTTCCCGGCCTTGGCCAGGTAGGCACCGAGGTTAATGGCGGAGGTGGTCTTCCCTACCCCGCCTTTCTGGTTCACGAAAACGACGGTTCTGGCCATCGGAACATCCTTCTCCCGACCCGCCCGCACGGGGGTGTGACCAATCGTCGGTCCCTCGAAGCGGGCCGGGCGATCGGCGGCGCATTGTACCATAGGCGGAGGGTGCCGCGCTACGGAAGCCGGGCGGCTTGACCGGGCTTACGGTAAATCGGTACTGTACCTACATAGGGCGCGGCACCCGATATGGTTACAGCCTTCCCGGCTCAGGGCGCACCGCCGATCCCGCTCCGCCGAGGGCGGGAATTCCCTCGATCGAGGTACACCATGCTCAAGGAAAAGGTCCAGAAAGCCATACAGGATGTCCGCCCCTCCCTCCAGGCCGACGGCGGCGATATCGAGCTCATCTCCGTCTCCGACGACGGCCTGGTGAAGGTCCGTCTCAAGGGAGCCTGCGGGACCTGCCCAATGGCCACCATGACCCTCAAGAACGGGGTGGAGAACTACCTGAAGAAGGTGATTCCGGAGGTGAAGGAAGTCGTGCAAGGATAAACCGGCAAAGC
>JBGSPT010000407.1:0-11848 GCA_041738475.1 Treponematales bacterium | reverse complement strand
GTCCACGGTCATGACGCAGTCCGTGCATCGGCCGATCCCGCAGAACATCCGGCGGGGGGATCCTTTCTTGGTATGCCGGAGGACCCCGATCCCCGCGGCTACCAGGGCGGAGAGGATGGGTTCCCCCTCCCGGGCCTTGATCGGCCGGTCCTCGAACCAGATGGTCACCTCCCGGAGGGGCTCCAGGTCGCCCAGGACGGCGTGCCGGGTCACCCGGTTCACCGCGGGCAGTTCCGGACCTGGTGTCATGGAAGGAGCCCAAGGTCCAGGAGGGCCTTCTTCAGGGCCTGGACCACCTCCAGGGACGCGTCCTTGAGAGGAGGCCGCAGGGAGCCCGCGTCGAAGCCGCGGAGCTTCAGGGCGGCCTTCAGGGGAACGGGATTGGGCTGGAGGAAGAGGGCCTTGTTGAGGGGGAGGAGCCTCTGGTGGAGTTCCGCGGCCTTTGCCACGTATCCCGCGACGTAGGCGTCGATCATCTCCTTCATCTGCTTCCCGATCACGTGGCCCGAGACGCTCACGACGCCGTAGGCCCCGACCGCCAGGCTGGGGAGGGTCATGGAATCGTCCCCGGTGTAGGCCAGGAAGCCCGGGGCGGAGTCCCGGACGATCTGGGTCAGGGCCTCCAGGTCCCCGGAGGCTTCCTTCACGTACCGGATGTTCGGGACTTCCCGGGAGAGCTTCACAACCGTTTCGGGACGGACGGTGGCGGCGGTCCTTCCCGGGACGTTGTAGAGCATCGAGGGGATCTTCACGCTCTCGGCGATCGCCTTGAAGTGGTCGTAGAGCATCCCCTGGTCGGGCTTATTGTAGTAGGGCACCACCAGCAGAAGGCCGTCCGCCCCGGCTTCCTCGGCATCCTTCGCGTTCCGGATGGAGGCCCGGGTGTCGTTGGTTCCGACGTTCGCTATGATCGGGACGGAGACGGCCTTCTTGAGGGTCCTCACGAGCTCCATCCTCTCCTCCCGGGAGAGGGTGGGGGATTCCCCGGTGGTCCCCGCGGAGACGAAGCCCGTGGCCCCCTCCGCGGCCAGGCGTCGGGCCAGCTCGGCGGTCTTGTCGTAGTCCACTTCCAGGTCCGGCCGGAAGGGGGTGGCCAGGGCCACGATCAGTCGTCCGTATTCCATCGTATCCTCCCCTCGTTCGATACTATATGTAGCAACACCTAGTCCATGGGCCCGGTATCCGGGCCCTGTTCATTCCTTGGACCCGTGAATGGACGGGTCCTTGGACCCGTCCATGGATTCCAGGGACACCGGCCGTACCGGGGGCCGGAAGGAGGATGGCTCCACCTCTCCGGGTTTCAGGCCGAGCTCCTCCGCGAGGATCCTCTCCACCAGGCGCCGGCAGGTCCGTCCCTGGCAGATTCCCATCCCGGACCGGGTCCAGCGCTTGATCTCCTTCACGGTGCGGGCTCCGCCGCGGACGGCCGCGCGGATTTCCGCTTCCGTGACCTCCTCGCAGCGGCAGATGTAGTTCTCGTCGCCGTCCATTCGTCGCTCCTAGGCCTCGGGGCTGCCGGGAATTCCCGGGTTCAGTCCCGGTAGGCGTCCCAGTATTTCGTCACGTCCTCGATGAGGGCGTCCATGTGCCGGATCATGCTCCGCTCCGCCTCGTCGGGGTCATGGGAGCAGATCGCCTCCAGGATGGACCGGTGGGCCGGCCGATACGGCGCGTTGACCCTGCTCCGGACGAACTCGAAGAGCTCGGACTGCTGTCCCATGGTGGACAGGATCCCGTACAGGGCAAGGAGGGCGGGGTTGCGGGAGGCGTGGGCGATGCCCCGGTGAAAGGCGATGTCGATCTCCGCGATGCTCTCCCCCCGGCGGGCCTTGACCTCCTGCTCCTCCAGGATGGCTTGCAGCTCCCGTGTCCCCGTCTCGGTGATGTTTTCCGCCGCCAGGCGGGCGGTCTCCCGCTCGATGGCCTTCCGCGCCTGGAGGACCATGATGAAGTCCTCCAAAACCTTGCTGTTGATCAGGTTCTCCAGGTCCTTGCGGTGGGAGTCCATGGAGTTGAAGGCCTTGGTCTTCCCGATGGCGGTCACCCCGGCCTTGGTGATGATACGGCCGCGGTTCCCCTGCCCCTCCACGTAGCCCCGCTGTTCTAGGCGGTAGAGGATCCTCCCGATGGAGGCGGAGCTGACCCGGTATCCCCGCCCCTCCAGGTGCTCCACGAGGCTCCAGGATCCCAGGGGATCCCGGGAGTCGCGGATGCACTCCAGGACTATCAATTCGCGCTCATCCAGAGGCTGCTTCATCCAGGTCTCCTTGTCCGTCCATGAACCGCCCCGGGCGGAAGCTCTCCAGGGAGAACTCCGGCTTCCGGCCCTCCACGAGGTCGGCCACCACCCGGCCGGTGATCGGGGACAGGGCTATACCGTCCCCCTCGTGCCCCGCGGCCATGAAGAAGCCCGGGAATCCCGGGACCTCCCCGATCACGGGCATGCCGTCCGGCGTGGACGGCCTCAGGCCCGCGAAGGTCCGTATGAAGTGCACGTCCTTCATGACCGGGAAGTAATGTATGACTTGCCGGGCCAGGAGGCCAAGTGCCTCGGGGGAGGTGGTCTTGTCGAAGCCCGCGTTTTCCCGGGTGCTGCCGATCAGGTAGTTTCCGCTGTGGGTTCCCGTGAAGGCGAAGCCCAGCCCGTAGTCCGCGGCGGTCCGGGCCTCCTCGGGGCCGGACATCCAGGGGGCGGTCCCGGGGACCGCAGCCCCCCGGGGGCGCAGCTTGGACACGATGTACTGGGCGCTCCAGACGTTGGTGGCCCCCAGGGGGGGTATCTGCTCGGTGACCAGGACCTGGCCCTTCCGGGGAGCGATGGGGAATTCGAGGCCGATGAGTCCGCTGATCTCGTTGGCCCAGGCTCCCGCGGCGTTCACGACAGACCCGGTCTCCAGGGTTTCCCCCGTGGAGAGCCGGATTTCCCAGCGCCCGTTCCGGGGGGTCAGGGACTCGGGCCGGCTCCGGCGGAGGAAGGTGAGCCCCTTGGCGGAGGCACCCAGGAAGAAGCCCTTCATGAGCAGCATGGGGTTCACCTGGGAGTCCCGGGCGCTGTAGGTGGAGGCGATCACCCGGTCCGTCACCCGGGGTTGGAGCTCCCGGATCCGGCGGGCGTCCACGATCTCGACTTCCAGGCCGTGCCGGTTCTGGCTGGCCACGAAGTCCTCCATGACCGCCAGCTCCTCGGGGGTCTCGATTAGGATGGTCCCCCCCCGGGTGTCGAACTCGATGTCGCAGGGGAGTTCCTTCTCGAGGCCCTTGAAGAGCTCCAGGCTCCGGAAGGCCATCTCCAGGAGGATGCCCGGCTTCTTGGACTGCAGCAGGATCATGTCGTCGCAGGAGCCCGAGGCCCCAGCCCCCATGACCACCTTGTCCACCAGGACCACGCTCCGGCCCCGCCTGCAGAGTTCGTAGGCCGTGGACATCCCGTTCACGCCGGCGCCCAGCACCGCGACATCCGATCGTATCGTCATGCCCTCTGCCCTTTCAGGGTTGGTATAGGCCCGACTGCACGTAGCAGACCAGGGTCACGATGTCGAATACCGGCCTTCCACAGGCTTCCTGGATGGCCCCGCGGAAGGGCGGCATGTTCGTGCATTCCAGGACGAGGAAGCGGATCTCCGGCTCCCGTTCCACCAGGCTCCGTGCGGCTTCGGTCAGTTCGCGTTCCGCCCGGTCCGGGTCGAGGGGGGCGTCCCGGCCGTCCCCCGCCCAGCCCAGGAAGACCCGGGAGAACTCCGGGCTCTCCTCCATGCCGCCAAGGGCCAGGGGTATGCCCCGGATGCCGCAGGCCTCGAAATGGGGCTCCCCCAGGGATGCCGCCCGGGCCGTCAGGATGCCGGCCTTTCCGCGGCCCCCGAACAGGGCGTACAGGAAGGGAACCTGGAGGAGGCTGGAGGAGAACACGGGCACCCCCAGGGCGGCGGCAAGTTCCCGCTGGAAGATCGCGAGAAAGCCGCAGCTGGTGGTGACGGCCCGCACGCCCTCCGCCTCCAGTTCCCGCGCCCCGGCTATGAAGGGTTCCAGCAGGGAGGGGTCCCGTTCCAGGACCACCCGGGAGGGGGAGGCGCCCCGCACGGTCTTGTATCGTACGGGAAAGGGGAAGGTCCGGGCGTTCCCGATATCCCCCTTGAGGCGGGGGAAGCGCGTATCCAGCATCAGGATGCCCAGGGCCTGCCCGTAGTTCGTGTAGCCCCCCGTGTTCGTCACGCCGTGAACCCCCGGGCGCGCATGGCCCTCCGGTTACCGACTACGAAGGCCGCGATTCCCGCCAGGGCGGTACCGATAAGGGCCAGCTGCGGACCCGTTGCAGCCAGGAGCTTGGCGTTCGCGGCCAGGAGAACCCCCGCCAGGCTGACCGCACCCGCGGCGGCGCGGCCCAGGATGCCCAGGGGTTTGAAGAGGAAGCCCGTGATGGCGGCCCCCGACAGGGTCGTGGTCACCAGGAGGGCCAGGAATACGGCCACGATCTCCAGGGCGGGGCCCCGGAGCAGAAGGGCCTGATTGTATACGAAGACGAAGGGAATGATGTAGCCCATGATGGCCAGAAGAGAGGCTTCGAAGCCCGTGGACAGGGGTTTCGTGCCGGCTATGGCCGCCCCGCAGTAGGCGGCGATGCACACGGGAGGGGTAACCTCCGCCAGGATGGCGAAGTAGAAGACGAAAAGGTGGGCGGGAAGCATCTCGATCCCGAGTCCCAGCATGGCCGGTCCGCCAATGGTCACCGCGATGATGTAGGCCGGAGTGCAGGGGAGCCCCATGCCCAGGATGATGGAGGTGATCATCACCAGAATGAGGGCGGGCAGGAGGATCCCGTGGGAGAAGCTCGTGATCACCGTGGCGATGCCCAGTGCCAGGCCCGTATAGGTCACGATGCTGATCACCATCCCGGCGCCGGCGCAGGACACGGCCAGCATGATCAGGTTGTGCCCCGAGAGGCTGAAGGCCTCGAAGAGGCGCTTGGGGGTCATGGTGGTTTCCTTCCGCAGGAAACCCAGTAGGAAGGTCGCCGCGATGGCGTAGGTGCAGGCCCCGAAGGGGGAGTACCCGATCACCAGGAGGGCGATGAGTATCACCAGGGGGATGAGGAGGTAGGAGTCCAGGAGGACCTGCTTCCAGGAGATCATCTCGCTCGGGTCCATGGCCTTGAGGTTGTCCTTGAGGGCGATCAGGTGGACCCGGATCCCGATGCTGAAGTAGTACAGGACCGCGCCCAGCACGGCGGCCAGGGCTATGGTCGCGTAGGGGATGTTCGTGATCTCGGACATGACGAAGGCGCCGGCTCCCATGATGGGGGGCATGATGAGCCCTCCCGTGGAGGCCGCCGCTTCCACGGCCCCCGCGAACTGGGGCCGGTAACCCAGGCGCTTCATGAGGGGGATCGTGAAGGTCCCCGTGGCGTAGACGTTGGCCGCGGCCACCCCCGAGATGGAGCCGAAGAGGCCCGAGCTTACCACCGCGATCTTGGCGGGCCCGCCGGGGCCGCTGCCGGCCACCTTGCAGGCGAGATTCGTGAAGAACTCCCCGGTCTTGGTGTACTGCATGAAGGACCCGAAGATCACGAAGATCGCGACGAAGGTCGCGGTGACCCCGGTTATGGAGCCGTAGATGCCCGAGTCCGTGATCAGGTAGTTCATCTCGACGATGCGCGCGAGGGAAACCCTGCGGGAATAGAAGATCCCCGAGAGATAGGGCGCCAGGAAGATGTACGCGAAGAAGAGGCCCACGAGGATCGCCATGGCCGGGACGACCACCCGTCGGATGGCCTCGATCAACAGGAGTATGTTGATGATGCCCAGCCAGAGCTCCAGCGTGCTTATCGGGTCGACCATGGGCATGCGGATGTTCAGGGGTTCGTTCATGACGATGACGTACAGGGACGGGATCATCGCCAGGAGGGCCAGGAAAAAGTCCGGGATCGAAGGGCGATCCGTCGGGGATTTCTTGTTGGCGGGGTAGAGGATGAAGGCCAGCGGAAGGAGGAAGAGGATGTGGATTCCCCGCTGGATGCGCGGCTGCATGATTCCGAACACGGCCGTATAGAGATGAAACACGGCGATCACGGCCGTCCAGGTAGCGACGAGTACCTTCAGGAAACCTTTGAGCTCTCTCATGGGTGTATCCTTCTGCGGATCTGCCTTCGGCGGAGGATCGGAGGGATGACCCGCGGCGCCCCCGGAGGGGGCCGCGGGATTTCCCGGGGGAAACGGTCGGGGCTTACTTCAGGAGCCCCACCTCGCGGTAGTAGGCCTCGGCTCCGGGGTGGAGTGGGACCTGGACGGTGGACCACGTGGTCTTGGGATCGAAGACCTTGTACCCGGCGCCCAGCTGCACGAGGAAGTCCTTGTTCTCGTTCAGGATCTTCGTGAGCGTGTAGACCACCGGAGCGGGCAGGCTGGGGCTGACCAGGAGCTCGGTGGAGTGGCACATGGTCTGGATGTCGTTCGGCATGCCCGTATAGGTGCCGCCGGGAACCCGGGCCAGGCCGGATTTCAGGGCCACGGTGCCATAGGTCTTGGCGCAGTGCTCGATGATCTCGTCCGAGAGGGCCATCAGGGTGGAAGGCCGGCCCATGGACATCTCGGTGATGATGGCCGCGGGGAGGCCCACGCAGGTGAAGGCGTAGTCCACATGGCGGTCCTTGTACAGGCTGGTCATGTCCCCGTAGATGGCCTGGATGACGGTGCCGCCGTTCTGCTTGATGGTGTCGTAGGAGATACCGTAGTAGGCGAGCACGAAGGAGGTCATCACGAATTCCGAGGTGCCGGTCATGGGGGCGGCAATCTTGATCCTCTCGCCCTTCTTGACCTTGTCGACGAACTGGTCGAGGGTGGTCACCCCCGTGTCCTTGGCGGCCAGGAAGTGATAGTAGTCCACCGCCAGGGTGCCCGCGAAGGACGCCAGGTTCTTGTAGGCCTTGTCGTAGATCGGGGCGGTCCCGTTGAAGGCGGCCTTGTCCACGTAGCCCACGCCCCAGGCGATGTCGGCGTCTCCGTTGTTCAGGGCGATCGGGTTGGCCACGCCGCCGCCGGGGATCACCTTGATCGTGATCTTGGGTTCCTTTTCGTTGACCAGGCGGGCGAATCCGCCGGCTACGGTGTACCAGCCGCCGCCCATGCCTCCCGCCACCCAGGTGTAGGTACCCGGCTGGAGCTCGTTCGCGCCCGCGGCGGACGCGTCCTTGGTGCCGTTGGCGAAGGCCATGCCGGCGGTCAGGCTGAAGAATACCAGGATCGCGATCGCTTTTCCGAGTCTGCCCATACGTGCCTCCTGCTTGGAATCATCCGCTACTCTTCAACGGATGAGTAATGGTAGGACGGTACCCTGAAGTTGTCAACCTAAAAAGGCCGCATATTTATGTGATACTACATACAGAAACATATTTACGCAAGACGGCCATCAGGATCCAGCCCGAGGAACGGAAAACCGGTCCGGGAACCTTGACGGTCCGCCCGCCGGGACCGGAGACTAGGGGCATGGGCGAAACCCTGTCCATCGAGTACGCGCTCCTGGGCCTCCTGTACGAGGGCCCCCTTCACGGGTACGAGCTGTATCGCCGCTATTCCGGCCGGTCGGGGCTGGCCGTGGTATGGAAGGTGAAACGGAGCCGCTTCTATGCCATCCTGGCCCGGCTCGGCCGGCTCGGCCTGGTGGAGATGGAGGTGCGGGAGCAGCAGGGCCGTCCCCCACGGAAAATCTTCCGCCTGACCCCCGCGGGCCAGTCCGCCCTCCGGACCTGGATGGCGGAGCCCGTGGCGGACAGCCGGGAATTCCGGGTGGAATTTCCCGCCAAGCTGTACTTCTGCGCCCGGGTGGATCCCCGGGCCGCCCGGGCTCTGGTGTCGAGGCAGAAAGAGGTCTGCGAGACCTGGCTGCGCCTGCGCCGCGTCGAGGCCGGGGACCGGGGCTTCGAGGCCCTGGTGCGCCGGTTCCGGGAGGGCCAGCTAAAAGCCCTGTCCTTGTGGCTCTCCGACTGCGAAGTCTACCTGGACAGCCGGGAGGAAGGCGGCTGAGGCGGCTCCGGAGCTCCGTTGATTTTGTCCCGATTCATGATACGATATAGGTATGGGTGTTTCCTGCCGATAAGGAAGGGCCGTGTCCCGTCCGTGCCGGGATGCGGCTAACCGGAGGCCGCCAGCCTCCGCGAGACTCCCGGAGCCCAAAAACTAGGAAGCAATGAGCATGTCGGACCCGGACCCCTCCGCGGCGGGCGGAGACGAGACTATTCCTCTGCTCGATCTTCCCCCCGAGGATTCCCTGTTCTCCGAGGCCCTCATGAGCCTCCTCCGGACCTGCCGAAGCCCGAGCGGGGAGCTGGACTCGGATTTCCAGATACTATTCGACGGTTCCCCGGATATGCTGCTGGTGCTCTCTCCGGACGGAGCCTTCCGGGACGCGAACCCCTCCTTCCTGACCGCCAGCGGATACGACATCCGCCGGCTCCGGGGCCTGAGCGTCCTCGAGATCCTGGAGACGGGATACCGGGACGGCTTCCGGGAAAAGCTGGAGGCGATCGATCGGGCCCGGAACACTCCCGGGGTAGCCCCGCCGAGGGAGATCTTCACGTTCCGGGGCCTCAAGCCCGACGGCACGACGGCCTCCATGGAATGCCTCCTGGTCCCGGCAACGATACAGGGCCGGTCCGTCGTCCTGGCCGCGATCCGAAACCTGACCCTGGAGCGGCGCCTCCTGGAGGAGCTCCGGGAAAGCGAGGAGCAGTACGCGGCGCTCTCGGAGACCATTTCCGAGGCGATTTTCCGGATCGGCGAGGACTTGGCCATCCTGTTCGCCAACTCCGGGGCCCTCTCCACCTTCGGCTATTCCCGGGACGAACTGGTCGGCCAGAACTTCCGGATCCTCTTCCCCGAGGAGGTCTTCCGGATCTACGAGGACGTGTTCCGCAAGTACTTCTACGTGGACGACAAGGACCGTCCTGCCATGGGCCTCCGGCGTACCCTGGAAATACTGGGGGCCACGAAAAACAGGGGCGTGGCCCCCATGGAGATGTCCTTCGGAAATTCAAAGGTCTTCAAGGAACGGACCCTGACCTGCATAGTCCGCGACATATCCCATCGCAAAAACCTGGAGCGCAAGCTCCGCCACCTGGCCTATCACGACAGGCTCACCGGGCTGGCCAACCGGGAACTTTTCCACGAGGACCTGCAGGCGGCGCTGGCGGGTCTGGAAAAGGACAAGACCCGGAAACACGCGGTGCTCTTCATGGACCTGGACGGCTTCAAGCAGATCAACGACACCCTGGGTCACGACCGGGGCGACCGCCTTCTGGTGGAGGCCGCCCGTCGCATACGGGACAGCCTCCGGGACGCGGATACCGCGTACCGTCTGGGCGGGGACGAGTTCACGGCCTTCCTGTCGGGCATCCGCAGGGTCCAGGACGCCCTGGTGGTGGCGGAGAGGATACAGTCCGCGATCCGGCAGCCCTTTTTCCTGGAGGGCACCGAGGATGCCCCGGTTTCCGTGGGGGTGAGCATCGGCATATCCGTGGTTCCCGACGACGGAACCACGGTCCAGGAAGTCACCAAGTGCGCGGACATCGCCATGTACAGGTCCAAGGACAGCGGCAAGGGCATGTGCACGGTCTACGACCCGGCCATGGACGCCCGGGTGGCGGAGCGGTGGCGGATGGCCCAGGATATCCGGACCGCCCTGGTGCGCGGCGAGTTCCGCCTCTACTACCAGCCCATCGTGGACCGGAACGGCATGATCCGGGGTATGGAAGCCCTGCTCCGGTGGCCCCGGGAGGACGGGACGAGCATACCCCCCTCGGTCTTCGTGCCCGTGGCCGAGGAATCCGGGACCATCTTCCTATTGGGCAAGTGGGTCCTGCACCGGGCCCTGGCGGACCTGCGGGTCCTCCAGGACCGGAACCTCCGGGACGTCTACGTGGCGGTGAACCTCTCGGGCCGCCAGTTCGAGCAGGCGGGATTCGCGGATTCCCTGGTGGATGTGGTCCGGGCTTCCGGCATCGATCCGGGGCGGCTCCGTCTGGAACTCACGGAGACCACCCTGATGCGCAACCCCGCGGCCGCGGCCAAGCGCATCCAGACCATCAAGGACTCCCTTCCGGGTCTGCGCTTCATGATCGACGACTTCGGCACCGGGTATTCCTCCCTGGCCTACCTCTCGAACCTGCCCGTGGACAGCCTCAAGATCGACCTGTCCTTCGTGGCCAACCTCTCCCGCACCCAGAACGAGAAGGTGGTCAAGGCCATCATCAACCTGGGCCACAGCCTGGAGATGGGTATCGTGGCGGAGGGCATCGAGACCAAGGACCAGAGATCCTATTTCGTGGAGCGGTCCTGCCAGGGCATGCAGGGCTTCTATTTCATGAAGGCAGCGCCCCTGCCCAACGTCCTCAAGCGCCTGGAGCGTCAGACCCGGGGCATTCCCCCCTTCGGGGAGGAGGTCGGCCGGGCCGGGGCGGCCGGGGAATAGGGGGGCTTCGGTGCCCGACCCGTCGGACTCCGCCGTGGATCGACGGATACCGGCAATCATCCTGATCGTCGTCTCCATCTGTCTCCTTCCCGCCCTGGTCTCCTGCCAACTCCGGCGCTCCGGTCTGGACCGGGACATCCCCGTCCATCTCCAGCCGGACATGCCTCCGGGCTTCGAGGCCGCGATCCGGGACTGCCTGGCCATCTGGAACCGGGAGTTCGGGACGGGGCTCCGGATAGCGGGGTACGGCGAGGGGGGACCGACCCGGGACGGCAGAAACACGATCTCCCTGGGAGTCGCGGCGCCCCCGTATCCGTCCCGAGGGCGGATGGAGGGGCGGCTGGAGGCGGACCGCCTGGGCTTCGCCCTGAACTGGCGCCGGGGATTCCGGATCGAGGAGACCGACATCCTCATCAACGTCTCCTGGCGCCTGGCTCCCAGGGCCGCCATGGAGCCCGAGGACTACTGCCTGGAGACCCTCATCCTCCACGAACTGGGGCACCTGTTCGGCCTGCCCCACGATTACCGGGAGGAGTCCCTGATGTACCCCCGGATGGAACCCGGGCGGGTCCGGCTGGAGATCGACGACCGGATGCGCGCGGAGTTCTCACGAAGGTATTATTGAGGGGCGGGTCCGGCGGCCAGGGTTTCGAAACCCGCACGCAGGGCTCCCAGGATTCGGCCGGCCGCCTCGCGGCGGCCTTCCCCGACCTCCCGGTACGCCTCGACGGGGGTACCCACGGTCAGAACTGCGTCCTTCCGGAAAGCCCGGCTTCGCCGGGCGATGTCTCCGCCTTCCAGGCGGTTGGCCAGGTCCCAGAGGTTCTGGGCGATCTCGATCAGGCGGTCCGGCTCGGCCTTCGATCCCTCGGGACCCGCGTAGGCGGGGTCCAGATATTCCCCCAGGTCCACCAACTGCTGGTGGCGGTCCAGGAAGAAGGCTTCCGCGGCGGTACGGCGGGCCATGCCCCGTTCGACGGGACTCATTCCATCCCATCGGACTCCCGGATGGAAGACCCTCTCCATGGCGGCCGCCCGGGCGGCCATGGTCCGGGCTTTCAGGTCCTCCGGGCACGCCCGGCCGGCAGGAGCCAGGCCGTAGAAGGACTCCACCCGGGAGATGACGCCCTCCAGGAGGAACTCCAGGCGGAGGCGCACATCGGTGCCAGCCGGCGCGGGAGCCTGGCCGTAGGTCCGGGCGTAGTGCCGCTCCGCAAGTCCGACCAGGCGTTCCCAGATCCGGTCCAGGCGCTCCCGGATTCCGGTCCCCGTGGCGTACGGAAGGCCGCATCTCCGTTCCAGCCGGGACAGGAAGGCCGGCAGTCGGGCCCGGGCTCCCGGGGGATACCGATACTCCACGGCCAGGGGGACGATGCGGACCGGGAGCGGGCGG
>JBGSPT010000377.1:0-1555 GCA_041738475.1 Treponematales bacterium | reverse complement strand
CGGCGCGACCGCATGGACCGCGGTCGCGGCCCGGTACCGGGGCGGGATCGTACCCCTGTACTCGGCCCGGGCGAACGGGATCGCCCGGGACCTGGTAATCCCCCGGCTCTTCCCGGAAGCCTGCCGCCTCCGCCCCGAGTGCCGGATCGGCGGCTCCCGGTTCGATTTTTCCTTCGAGGATACCGCGGGTGGCCGCCACCTTGTGGAGGTGAAGTCCTGCTCCCTGGTGGAGCGGGGTGTCGCGATGTTCCCCGATGCCCCCAGCGCCCGGGCCCTCCGGCATCTCGAGGAGCTGGCCTCCCTGTCCCGGGAGGGCTGGACCTGCCACGTCCTCTTCCTCATCCAGCACGGCGCTCCCCGGGTCTTCGTCCCGAACCTCCATACGGACCCCGCCTTCGCCGCCGCCCTCGGAATCCTGGCCCCGCGCTTGGATCTCCGGGCGGTGTCCCTGGAAGCCCGCGAGGACGGCCGGGTCCGGATCGTGTCCGACCTCGTTCCGATCGACCTGGGGCATACGGAGCTCGCGGCCTCGGACCGGGGAAGCTACATGGTCATCCTGGAGATCGCCGAACCCGCGGAAATCGAGACGGGGAGTCTGGGCCGGATCGCATTCCCGGCGGGCTGGTACGTCTACGCGGGCTCCGCCCGGAAGGGCCTTTCGGCCCGGGTCGCCCGGCACGAGCGCAGGACCGGGAAGCGCCTCCGGTGGCACGTGGACTACCTGGCCCGGCATGCCCGCTCCTCCCGGGGTCTGGCCGTGGCGTCCTACGACAACCTGGAATGCGAGATGGCCGCCGCCCTGGCCCGGATCGGCGGACAGAGGGTCCCGGGCTTCGGCTCCTCGGACTGCCGCTGTCCCGGCCATCTGTTCCGCTTCGCCTCCGACCCTATGAAGGACCAGGGATTTCTGGACACCCTGTTCCGCTTCCGCCACGAGAGGGCGTTAATAAAGCTCTCCTGAGGTCCGGCTCCCCGTTCCGGTGTTACGAACCTTGTGAAGATGCTCCGCCCCGACCCCGCCCCGTCGGGTGGAAACGTCCGCCCGCCCCCGTCAGGAAGGAGGCGGCCAGGATGACAAACCCGCCGACGGCGAAGATCCCAGACAGCCCCCCGGCATCCCCGGCCATGCCGAGCGCGGGAGCCAGGGCCATCGCGCACAGGGTCATGAGGAGGGACGAAAGGGACAGGAATCCCGCCCGGGTCTCGTCCCGGGCGGCCTCCTGAAGCCGCGTCTCGAAGGCTACGTTGACCGCGGACATGAGGAAATACCCTCCTATATAGAGAGGGATTCCGAACCGGTCCGGAAGGAAGGCCGCGGCCGCGAAGGCCGCCCCGGCTGCGCCCACGGCAGGTCCTATCCGGCCCTTCCTTCCTGAAGTGCCCGGTTTTGACAGGAATCCGGCCGCCAGGGCGCCGACCCCCTCGGCCCCGAACCGGAGGGCCCCCCAGGCCCCGACCCAGGCCAGGGGAATCCCGTACCGCTCCATCGCCCAGAGGCCGTCGAACTCGTCCAGGGTCCCGTAGGCGGCGATGGACAGGCAGGCCGCCGCCAGGA
>JBGSPT010000351.1:0-11943 GCA_041738475.1 Treponematales bacterium | reverse complement strand
CTCCAGGTCCCGCCCGCCGAAGACCGCGAAGAAGGGGCGCTCGGGGCCGTCCAGGAGCAGGGACAGGACCGCCAGTTCCCGCTCTACCAGGGGACCCGCGAGGCGGCGCCGGGCGAACCGTGGAACGCCGGTGATGCTCGCATGGCGCCGGTTGCAGACGTTGAACGCGTCGTTCACGAAGCATCCGTCGGAAAGCTCGGCCAGGGACCGGGCGAAGGCGTCCTCGTTGTCCTTCTCCCCGGAGGCGAAGCGGAGATTTTCCAGGAGGTTGATTTTGCCGGGAACGATGTCCCCCGGCCCGATCAGGAGCCCCGAGGCCCCCACGCTGGTCTCGTGGAACACGAAGTCCGAGCCGAATCGGCGCCCCAGCACTTCGGCCACGGGCCGGAGGGAGTAGGCCCGATAGAGCTCCTCCCGGGTCCTTCTCTCATCCGGCCGGGCCCCCGGGTCCCCCAGGTGGGAACAGAGGACGGGCACCGCCCCCCGTTCCAGGAGGGATCCCAGGACGGGCAGGAGGGAATCCAGTCGGCGTTCGTCCGCCACGGCTCCGTCCCGGATCTCCACGTTCGCGTCCACCCGTACCAGGACCTTCCGGCCGTCCATCCGCCCCGACCCGGATAACCCGGCCCGAAGGGGCCGGGTGCGCAGACGCATGTCCTCCACCCCCGCCCGGATAAGGCCCCGTACAGTATCCGCCGCCCGGACGGCATCCCCGCAGTCCCCGAGGGCCGCCCGGATATCGGCTATGGACAGGAAAAAATCCGAGATCGGGGCGATCCCCCGGTAGAGAGCCCCGGTGTTCCCGTCCGCGGTGACCCTCTCGCCCTCCCGAAGGACCGAGCCTCCGGAGGAGCGGAACCGGACGGAGCGCCCCTCGTAGTCGATCTCCACGTCCTCGCAGCCGACGATGCAGGGCTTGTTCAGGGATAGGGCGGTGATCGCGGCGTGGGAGGTCCGCCCCGGATAGACGGTAACGATGGCGTGGGCCCCGTCCAGCACGGCGAAGTCCGTGGGTTTGGTGGTGTACGCCAGGTAGACGACGCTTTCCCTCCGGTTCTCCGCCTCCCGCAGCCGCTCCACGGTGAGGACCAGGGTTCCGGTGATCACGCCCCCGTTGATCGGGACGCCCACGGCCAGCGGGGGATTCCAGGACCGGAGCCTGAATTCCCCCCGGGGCAGGGCCACCGCGGCGTAGGCCGTCTCCAGCCGTTCCAGCCGCTCCCGGAACTCCGTGAGTCCGATCAGACCGCGCCGGAGAAAATCCGTGTCCGCGGCCAGGCTCGCGAAGGGACCCAACACGGCCGCGCGCGCCTGGAGCAGGTAGAGTCTTCCGTCCTCCACCGTGAATTCGAGGTCCAGGTCCTGGCGGTAGCGCCCCACCAGAACGGTCTTGCACTCCTCCAGTTCCCCAGCCGTCTCGGGGGGCAGGCCGGCGACGGGTTCCGTGCCCGCGCTGCCCCGGACAACCTCCTCGCCCTGGGCCCTGCGCTTGAATTCCCCGAAGAACTCGTCGTCCCCGGTTATGGGGTTCCGGGTGATCACCACCCCGCTCAGGGAGCGCTCGTTGAGGTTCCCGAAAACCAGCTGCTGGACCGTCACCGCGGTCTCGACCCGGACGTCCGCGGCCAGGGTTCGGGAGAAATCCCGGACCGCACGGCTGCTCCGGGACGCGTGGACCAGACGGATGCATCGCAGGATCTGTTCCCGGGGATCCGTCAGGAAGGATTCCCCGAAGGCCGAAGACAGCCGCCGTTCCAGTTCGCCGTCCCCGGGGCGGGACGCGGATTCCCGGTCCCCGGGGGAGGTCTCCCGCCCCTCAAGGCGGTCCAGGGCTTCCGCGCAGTTTTCCAGGAAGCGGCGGTACAGGGTTGTCGTGAGGTCCGGCCCCCGCCGGCCCTCGATGCCGGCCCGCACCTCCGGCGTGATTCCCGCGTTGAGGATGGTTGACAGGACTCCGGGCAAGGAATTGTGTGCGCCGGAGCGGATGGATACCAGGAGGGGGTGAGGAGGATACCCGATGCGACGGCCGCTCCGGGTCTCCAGCTCTGCCAGGTGCTCGTCCACCAGGGAGACGACTTCGGGCGCGAAGGAGCCGTCCGCGGTCCGGCGGGAAAGCAGGGGGTACCCCAGCACGAAGGCGGGAGGCACCCGGAGGCCCAGGCGGGCCATGTCCAGGATGCCGTTGCCCTTCCCTCCGAACATGGGCCGCCCATCCTCCTCCGTCTCCCGCCATGTGGCGGCGACGCAGTCCCGGGGATCCCGGTCCCCGAAGTCCCCGCAGGCCCCGGCCATGGAGAAGAGGCAGCGGTCCTCCGTCCGGTTCCGCAGTTCCTGGTCCACCGCTCCGACGGTCTTTTCGGTGAACTCGCTGAGCACGTTGATCAGGGTGCGCCGGATGAAATTGTTGAAAAACCGGGTCTTGATGGCGGACAGCCGCGAGGTGGGAACTTCGTAGGCTTCCAGAGCCCGGTTCAGGTATCCGCCCATCCGGTCGATGACTCCCGATTGGAGGTAGCCCTAGAGATCCCCGGAGACCGACGCCAGGCACCGTTTGATTCGTACGAAATCGTAGACCGAGGAGGACCGAAGCTCCTCGAGCTCGTCCTGATGCCGGCTCACGTCCCCTAGCTCCAGGCCCTTGATGACGGATATGCCCAGGATCTCCCGGATGACCCCCAGTGCGTCCCGGATGTTGCGGGAGCTCACGTCCGCGTACCGGTTGTTCGCAAGATCGTTCGCCAGGAGGAAGACGAGCCGGCCCAGGGACAGGTCCAGGAGGAGGAAATCGTAGAGGGAGATCCGGCCTTCCCCGCGGGACTCCCGGAGGAAGCGCTTGAAAGAGGCCAGGCGGGAAAGGAAGTCCTGGACCCGGAGGGTGTCGTCGAGGTTCGAGGGGGTCAGCATCTCCAAAAAGCCCCGCACCTCCGCGCCCAGGAAGCACCGGTCGAAGAGGTCCAGGCTGCGGACCAGCTGGTCCTTCACCGAGGCCAGGTTCCCCTCTCCGTAATCCCAGAGGTATTCCAGGCGGTCCCGGAGATCCCGGGCCAGGTCGACGAACTCCGGGCTTTCCTCCGAGGGATCCGCCAACGCAGCCAGGGCCACGTACCCCGCGTCCCGGAGGGGGGCCCGGTCGCCCGCATCCATCAGGCTCAGGTAGGGATCCAGGTATCGGGTGATGATGCGGGGGGAGAGCCGGCGGTGGACCTCCTTGCGGAGGTCCCCGGCGAATCCCCGGAACGGGTCGTCCTCGCACCGGGATTCCTCGAAGGATTCGGCCTCCGCCCGGATCCGTTCGATCATCTCCTCCGAGTCCTGCCGGACCGGCAGTTTCTTGAGGACCTCCCGGGCGTAGTACACGAATTCCGGAGAGGGCGAGGGTACGGCGTTCAGGGTCCGGCGCGTCTCCTCCTCGACCCGGGCGTGGAGGGCTTCGATGTCCCCCGAGCGGATCCGGAGATCCGGGATGCTCTCGTCCTGGCCCAGGAGCCGCAGGTGGACCAGGAGCTCGACCAGACGGTCCACCCGTTCCCGGTCGCTCCTTCGGGTCCCGATGAGACGCAATTGTTCCAGGATGGAATCCCAGGTGTTGAGGCGCACGGCAAGACTCCGGAATCGGACGGTCGGCGGGGGGACGTCGAGCTTCGGAACCAGTATGGCTCGTGTCGGGAGGAAGTCAAGGCCGCCGGATCAACTACACGTACAGCCGCTCGAACAGGGCCCGTATCTCCGCGGACTCCCGGAGGATGTTCAGGGTCAGGTCCGAGTGGCCCTTGGCGTAGCCGTTCCCGACGATCAGCTCGATGTCCTTGCCGACCCCCTCCGCGCCCAGGGCGGCCTTGGTGAAGGACGTGGCCATGGAGAAGAAGTAGATGAGTCCCTGGCCCTTGGTGATCAGGATGGAGGTCATCTCTGTGTTCGGGACGTTCACGTTGTTGATGGTGACGTCGCAGCCCCGGGGGCCCGTGATCTCCAGGACCTTGTGGTACACGTCGATGGCGTCGGTGGCGTCCGCGACGATCACGTCCGTGGCCAGGCGCATGTCCCGGATCCGCCGGGCGTTCTCCTGGGAGTATTCCACGACGATGACCTTCCCGTAGGGGCCGGCGTTCTTCATGGCCTGGTAACAGCAGAGGACTCCGGACTTGCCGCCCCCGCCGATGATGCAGACCGTGTCCCCCTCCGTGACCAGCCGGTCCACCTGGGCGGGGGCTCCCGCCACGTCCAGGACCGCCAGGGCCAGCTTTTCCGGCAGGTCCGTCGGCATGTGGGCGTAGATCCCGCTCTCGAAGAGGATCGCCCGGGCCTCGACGTCCACCTGGTCGCTCTCCGGGTCCAGCCGGAGGATCCTCTCGATCGAGAGGGGGGTGAGGGACAGGGACACCAGGGTCGCGATCCGGTCCCCCACCGCCAGCTTCTTGTCCGGGAAGGCCGGGCCGATGTCCCGGACCGTGCCGACCAGCATCCCCCCGGAACCGGTCACGGGATTCTGCATCTTGCCCCGCTCCCGGACGATGCCCAGGATCATGTCCTTCATCCGGTCCGCGTCGCCCCCGCAGGCCGACCGGATCTGGGTGTAGCTTGCGGAGTCGATGTTCAGGGTGCCGACGTCGATCAGCACCTCGTTGTCGTAGATCTCCGTGGAATTGTCGAGCCTCTGCGCCGGCTGGGGGAGTATCCCCTTGGGCTCGAGGACGCGGTGGCTGCCGTAGCGGCATCCCATTCCCCTGGACATGGTCGGCTTCCTTGAGGGTTCCCGGGGATACTACCACCGGGCGGATCGCGATGCAATCGAGGTCGACCCGCGGCGGACCTGCGCGTCACGGGACGGTTTGCCGTGACGGCGGGGGCTGGAAACGGCGGAGTCTTGGGTGTAGAATCCAGCCGCCCCGGAACCGTCGGAGGAATCCCGGTTCCGGGCAGGGAGAATCCATGATCGAAAACCCGAGCCCTTCCCAAGGATCCTCCCCGGGTGCGGCCCCGCGCCCCGGATCGGGAACCATCCTGCCCGTAGCCGCAGTCACCCGCTTCCTCCAATGGGGCGCCCTGGGCCTCATCCTCCCCGTATCGAACCTTTTCCGGCTGTCCAAGGGGCTCTCCCTGGGGGAGCTGGGATTCAGCGCGGCCTTCGTGTCCGCGGTGGTCATCATTCTGGAGGTTCCCACGGGCATCCTGGCGGACCGGGTCGGCCGCAGGCGCGTCTACCTTGCTTCCCTGGCCTTCTTCGCCCTGTCCTGCCTGACCCTGCTGGCGTCCCGGGGTTTCCTGTCCGTTACCGTCGGCTTTGCCCTGTACGGCGTCTCCCGGGCCCTGTCCTCGGGTTCCCTGGAGGCCCTGCTGATCGACCGCTACCTGGAGAGCGAGGGGGAAGGCAGGCTCCACCGCCTCATGGCGGCGACCAACGCCGCGGACACGGCGGGACTGGCCCTGGGATCCCTGGCGGGAGGCTTCGTCCCCATGGGGTGGTCGATCCTGGCGCCCGACGCGGGCCGGTACGACGGCAACCTGATCGCCATGCTGGTCCTGACCGCGGTCCTGGCCGCGGTCGTGGTCCTGGCCGTGCCCGAGGAGCCGCCCCGGGCGGGGGAGAGGGAAAAGGTAGGCGGTTTCCTGGCGGGTTCCCTGCGGGCGGTCACGGGAAGCCGGGAGCTCGCGCTCATTCTGGCCACGATGATCGCCTGGGGTTTCGCCTTCAGCGCCGTCGAGACCTACTGGCAGCCTCGGTTGGCGGACATCCTGGGTTCCTCGGAGTCCACCTGGGTGTTCGGCGCGGTTTCCACGGGGTATTTCCTGGCGGCCCTCCTGGGCAGTCTTGCGTCTCCCCTGGTCCTGGAGCGGACCGGTATGTCGCCCTACCTACTGCTGTTTGTCCTCCGCCTGACTACGGCGGGTTTCATCGTCCTGCTGGCCCTGCAGGGCTCGGCCGCGGGTTTCGCGGTGTTCTATCTGGCCATGTTCTGCTGGAACGGGATGGTCAACCCCCCGGAAGGCACGGTGCTCAACCTGCGGATCCCCGCGGATCGCAGAGCTTCCCTCCTGTCCGTGGCCTCCCTGCTGGTCCAGCTCGGGGGACTCACCGGGGCCCTGGCCTTCGGAGCCCTGGTGGGGACCTTGAAGATCCCCGGGGTCTGGTTCGCGGCGGCAGCCGTGTTCGCCGTCTCGGCCCCTTTGTACCTGGCCGCACACGGTGCCGGGAAGGGAACGGAAAGGACTTAACCGTACCCGGGGAGGTCGAAGACCTCGAAGGTCCGGAAGTCCGAGGGGTTCGCCGTGAGCAGGCGGTCGACCCCCGCTTCCGCGTAGGCCGCGGCCATGAGGGTGTCGATCAGCCCAGAGCCTTGGGTAGCTCCGCAGCCCAGGCCCGGACGGCCCCCATATCCACCCGGTCCGCGCTCAGGTTCCGGGGCACGCCGAAGAGGAGCCGGGCGAAACCCGGCAGGGGAGAACCCACCCGGCCGGGGAAGATCGCCGAGGTCCGCGCGCCCGCCGCCTCCGCCGCGGAACGGACGCTCTTTTCGATGGCCCGGTTCCAGTTTTCCCGGGCGGCACCGTGCATGTAGGACACCGCGAACAGGGCGACGGGTCTGGCGCGGAGCTCTGCCCTTCGCGCCTCCACGAAGGCCGCCTCCTCGGGCACCAGGCGCATGCCGTTTATGGGCGCCCCCAGGATAACCCAGTCGTATCCGGAAAAGTCACCGGCCTCGGAAAAGGGCAGGGCCCGGGCATCCGCTCCGGCATCCGCCAGAGTTTTCGCGATTTCCGACGCGATCTCCCGGGTGGTCCCGGTCTTGGAGAAATATGCGATTAACGCCTTTTTCATGGAAGCCTCCTTCAATCTTTCGATCCCGGGGCCGCCCGGGCTGCCAAGAATTCCAGGGCCGCCTCCCGGGATCGGATGTCTCCCACGGTCACGCGGACCTCCGGGAATTTCCGGAATATTCCCAGGATGAAGTCCCGGAGAACCAGCCCGGCATCGGGGAACTCCTCGAGGGACCGCCCCGGAAGGACGGCGAGGACCTTCCCGTCCTCCTCGCCGTCCTCGGTCATGGGCAGTAGGGCCGCGGGTTCGGCCTCCACGATTCCGCCGTGCCGCAGAGGTTCCTCGGTAAGGACATAGCAGTCCACCCCGTCCCCGTCGTCGGCCCGGGTGCCCAGGACGAAGCCGTAGGGGTAGGGATAGGGCAGGAGGGTCTCGGATTGCCGTTCCAGCTTCAGGTCGAGGCCGTACGTGCGCTTGATCCGGGAGCCCCGCTCGCACTCGATGAAGACCTTCAAGGATTCTTTCCTTCGCTCCGGAAGCCGTCGGGCCCCGGCGCCGTGACCGCGGTCCGGGACACCCCTAGATGGTCAACAGGGGTTCCCGGTTTTTGAGGATCTCCGTCAGGGGAACCCCCCAGTAGATCACCTCCACCCCGAGCCTCTCCAGGACTTCCACGACGCCGTACTCCTCGGCGCAGCGCTTGCAGGCCGAGACCTTCACGCCCCCGGCCATGAGTTCCCGAAGCTTGGCCCGGACCGGCTCGGAATCGGCGGTCAGTTTCGTGGGGGATCCCCAGATGACCAGGGTCACCTCGTCCCACCAGCCCTTCGCGCGCGAATTGTACGCGTACATCGAGACCATCTTCTCGAAGGTGCCGAAATCGGCGTTCGTCCAGAGAATCGTCAGCTTGTCCATCCGTTCCTCCGCCGCGGACTACGGTAAACCGTGACACGGGGCTTGTCCAGGAGGTCCCGGGGAAAAACCGCCTTGCCCCCGCGGCGGAGCCCGTGTAGTATGATCCCAGGGCCGGCCGGGCCTTTCCGGCAGGTTCCGGTCCGGATCAAGCGGAGGAGTGCCCATGGCTGTCGAACGCACCTTCACGATGTTGAAACCCGGGGTCCTTGCCCGACGGATCGCCGGGGAGATCCTTTCCCGGATCGAGAGAAAGGGTCTTACGATCCGGGCGGTCAGGATGCTGAAGATCGACCGCGCCCTGGCGGAGGCCCATTACGCGGAGCACAGGGGCAAGGAGTTCTTCGGACGCCTCGTGGACTACATCACCTCGGGTCCCGTGGTGGCCATGGTCCTGGAGGGCGACGGGGCGATCTCGATGCTCCGGAAGCTCTGCGGCTCCACCAAGGCAGAGGAGGCAGCCCCCGGGACGATCCGGGGGGACTTCGGGATGCATACGAACCTGAACATCATCCACGCCTCGGATTCCCCGGAGAGCGCGGCCCGTGAGATCGGCCTGTTTTTCAAGCCCGGGGAAATCCTGGATTGGGAGGACGGAAACGATGGCTGGATCTGACGCCCTGCCCCGCTGGAACCTCGATCCCATCTACCCGGGTTTCGACGCCCCGGAGTACCGGAAGGACAAGGAGGAGCTCGGGCGCCTCTCGGGAGCCCTGCTGGACCACATGAAGACCGTCCCGAGGGGAGCCGGCTTGGCGCCCTGGCTTCGGGAAGCCCTGAAGCTTGAGACCGAGGCGGGAGCCCTGGAAGAGACCCTGGGCTCCTACGCCTATACCCGATACTCCACGGCCACCACGGATCCCAAGGCACTGGCGGAGCTGAACCTGCTGGAGGAGATGAGACTTCCCCTCAAGCGCGCGGGGGTCCTCTTCCGCAACGCCCTGTCCGCCAGGAAGAACGAGGTGGAATCCCTGGTCTCCTCGGACCCCGGAATCGGGGAGTACGCCTTCCACCTGCGGGAGGAGATCCTCTGGGCTTCCCGGCAGATGTCCCCGGAACTGGAAGACCTGGCGGAGGACCTGAACCGGGCGGGCGGGGACGCCTGGGGCCGTCTTCAGGAGCAGGTCTCCTCCACAGCGGCCATGGTGTGGGACGAAGCCACGGGGGAGCGGAAGACCACGGTCCAGCTCCGGGCCCTGGCCTCGGATCCCGACCGGTCGGTCCGGGCGAAGGCCTGGGACCTGGAGCTCAAGGCCTGGGAGCAGATGAAGCTGCCCATGGCCGCGGCCCTGAACGGGGTCAAGGGATTCGCCGTCACCCTGAACAGGCGCCGGGGCTGGTCGGACCCCCTGGAGAAGTCCATCGAGCAGTGCCGGATCACCCGCGGGACCCTGGACGCCCTGATCTCCGCCATGGAGGAGAGCCTGCCCCTCTGGCGGCGCTATCTCAAGGTGAAGGCCCGGTACCTGGGAGTGCCCGCCTGCGCCTTCTACGACATCTTCGCCCCAGTCGGGCCTCCCCCGGCACCGTGGACCTTCGAGAGGGTCCGCACCTTCATCGTGGAAAAATTCGGGGCCTTCTCCCCGGACATGGGCGCCTTCGCGGAGCGCGCCTTCCGGGAGGGCTGGATCGACGCGGAACCCCGGGAGGGCAAGGTCGGGGGCGCGTACTGCATATCCTTCCCCAACCGGAAGGCCTCCCGGGTCCTGTGCAACTTCGACGGGAGCTTCGGGGAGGTCTCCACCATCGCCCACGAACTGGGCCACGCCTACCACCACGAGGTGATCAAGGACGTCCCCCGTCCCCTGGCCCAGTACCCCATGACCCTGGCGGAGACGGCCAGCATCTTCGCGGAGACCGTGGTCTTCGAGGAGGCGGTCAAGGAAGTGCCGCCGGACCGGAAGGCGGCTCTACTGGAGAACAACCTCCAGAACGGATGCCAGATCCTGGTGGACATCCTCTCGAGGTTCTACTTCGAGAAGAGCGTATTCGCCCGGCGTCCCGCCGCGGAGCTCGGGGCCGAGGAGCTCTGCGACCTCATGCGGGAGGCCCAGGAGGCCGCGTACGGGGAAGGCCTGGACAAAGACCGCCGCCACCCCTACATGTGGGCGGTCAAGGGCCACTACTACTCCCCGGACCTCTCGTTCTACAACTTCCCCTACGCCTTCGGGCTCCTGTTCGGCCTGGGTCTGTACGAGAAGTACCGAAGCCAGGGGCCGTCCTTCGCCTCGGCCTACCGGGAGATCCTGGTCCGGACCGGGCGGATGAGCGCCGTGGACCTGACCCGGCAGGCGGGCTTCGACATCGAGGGGAAGGACTTCTGGCTGGGGGGCATCGAGGTCTTCAAGAGGCAGGTGGACGAATTCGAGAGGTTGTATAGGGGATAGGTGAAAGGGTGAATGGGGGCCGGACCGGCCGGGCGGTCTGGAGGCCGTTCGTGAGTCGGCCCGCCCGGGGACTCAGCGGTACGAGGCCAGGATGACCGCCGCTGCGCAGGACACGTTGAGGGACTCGGCCCGGCCGAAGCCCGGAATGGTGATCCTCTCGTCCGTGATCGCGAGGATGGCGTCGGAGGGCCCCCGGGTCTCGTTGGAGAACACGACCGCCGATTTTCCGCCGCGCCTCCTGTTCCGGTAATCGATCCCGCCCGTGTCCGCGGTCAGCACCCGGTACTCCGGCTTGAAGGACCTCAGGTCCGCGACGAGGTCGGCGGATAGCATGAAACGGCAGTGGAAGATCGACCCCATCGTGGAACGCACGACCTTTTCGTTGAAGACGTCGACGCAGGTCTCCCCCACGATGATGTCCCGGAAGCCGAACCAGTCCGCGGACCGGATGATCGTGCCCATATTGCGCGGATCCGCCAGGTCGTAGAGCACGATCAGGTCCTCCGCGGCCGGCGACTCGGCCAGGAGGCCCCGCCGGTCGAAGACGGCAAGGACCCCCTGGGGGCTCTCGGTATTGGCCAGCCTGCGGAAGTCCCGCTCCTCGAGCACCTCCACGGTCTGGTTCGACAGGAGCCGGTCCGTCTCCTCGTTCTCCCCGAAAAAGCCCTCCCGCACGAAGGCGGCTTCGCAGGGACAGCCCGACTTCAGCCCCTCCTGCACCGCCCTGTGCCCCTCCGCGATGAACAGCCCGCTCTCGGCCCGGGCCCTGCGTTCCTTCAGGGAGGCGTAGAACTTCAGTACGCTCTTGTTGACCATCGCCGTCCTCGAACCTGAGTCTAGCATACTTTTCCAGGGTAGATCCGGCCGGCTCCCGCGCCGTCACCGCGGGGGCCAACCGCATTCCCGTCCATCGTTCCCTGTCCACTGTCCACCGTCCACGGACCACCGTCCACCGTTCACCGCCTCGCCTTCTCCAGCGCCCGGACCGCCTTGGCCCGGGACTTCCAGACCGCCCGGGCGGCGGCTTCGGCTACGGGGTCGCCCCGGCGTTCCAGGTACTCGACCTCCCGCCGGAGCTTCCGCCAGCTCTCGACCCGCTCGACCGCCAATAGACCGGCCTCCACCGCGGCCCGGACCGCGCAGCCCGGTTCCCCGTCGTGGGAGCAGTCCCGGAAGCGGCAGGAATCCGCGTAGGCCTCGATGTCCGTGAACGAGGAATCCACGGAATCCGCCTCCGCCCAGAGCTGGATTTCCCGCAATCCCGGGGTGTCGATGATCAGGGCTCCCGAGGGCAGGCGGAAGAGGGTGCGGGTCGTGGTGGTGTGGCGGCCCCGGTGGTCGTCGGCGCGTACGTCCTGGACCTTCTGCAGTTCCGATCCGGCCAAGGCGTTGAGCAGGGTGCTCTTGCCCGCTCCGGAGGAGCCCAGGAGCACCGCGGTCCGGCCGGGTATCAGGTAGGGATCGAGGCCTTCAAGGCCCCGGCCTTCCCGGGCGCAGACCGCGACCACGGGAACCCCCGGGGCCGACGCTTCGGCTACCCCGAGCAGGGCTTCCGCGTCCTCGGCCAGGTCGATCTTGGTGATCACGAGAACGGGCTGGGCGCCGGACTCCCAGGCAAGGGTCAGGTAGCGCTCGGCTCGGCGGGGATTCCAGTCCTTTCCCGCGGCACCGACGATGAAGGCCCAATCCACGTTGGCCGCGATCACCTGCTCGTCGACGCGGTCCCGTCCGGTCTCCCCGGGGCGCTTCCGCGAGAACTTGGAGATCCGGGGCAGGACGGACTGGATGAGCGCGGATCCGGGATCCGTCCTGCGGGCCAGGACCCAGTCCCCCGTGGCGGGCAGGTCCGACTGGGCGACGGCTTCGTGGAGGAGCCGGCCCGTCGCC
>JBGSPT010000343.1:0-5189 GCA_041738475.1 Treponematales bacterium | reverse complement strand
CTCCAGTCGGCCCGCGCGCCGTCCGACCAGGAGGCCCAGGGCCAGGACCACGGCCAGCAGGGCCGCCAGGAGTCCCGCGGCCAGGATAAGGGACGCGCCCGTCAGGGCCACATACACCGGTTCGGGGTTCATGGGGGGAGTATACGACGGTAAACAGTGGACGGTGAACAGTGGACGGAAGTGAGACTACGGTCCGGTCGCCCGAATCCGCACGGGAGCTGCCGGTATCCGCAAGCGTCCGCGCCGTACCCGCTCACTGTTCACTGTCCACCGTCCACCGTATACTCCCCCCCATGCCCTTCCTCCCCGTGTCCCGGGCGGACCTGGAAGCCCGGGGAACCGTGCAGGCCGATTTCGTTCTCGTCACCGGGGACGCCTATGTGGACCATCCCGCCTTCGCCGCGGCCATCCTGGGGCGTCTCCTGGAGACTGAAGGCTACTCCGTAGCGGTCCTAGCCCGGCCCGATCCGGACGACGTCGAGGCCTTCCGCCTCGCGGGGCCTCCCCGGCTGGCCTTCCTGGTCGGGGCGGGGGCCCTGGACTCCATGGTCTCCTCGTACACGGCGGCCCGGAAGCCCCGATCCGAGGACGACTACGCCCCGGGCGGCCGGCCGAAGCTCTGCCTTCGGGGGGACGGCACTCCGGGCCCCGGGAAGGCTGGGCGGCGGAACTCCCGGCCGGACCGGGCGGTCATCGCCTACACGGCCAAGTGCCGGGAGGCCTTCAAGGGGGTGCCCGTCGTCATCGGGGGCATCGAGGCCTCCCTGCGGCGTTTCGCCCACTACGACTACTGGTCCGACACGATGCGGAGGTCCGTCCTCCTGGACTCCAAGGCGGACCTCCTGGTCCACGGCATGGGGGAGACGGCCCTCCTCGAGATCGCCCGCCGCCTGGCCGCCGGGGAGCCCGCCTCTGCGATCCGGGGCGTCCGCGGTACCTGCTGGCGGACTTCGAGGAGGGAGGACCTGCCCGCCGGCGCCGTCGAGCTCCAGCCCTGGGCTTCCGTCTCGGCCTCCGGGGAGCCGGGGTTCGAGGCCTACACGGAATCCTTCCGTCTCCAGCACCTGAACGCGGATCCCTACTCGGGCCGGGCCCTGGTCGAGGAGTCCGAGGGCCGCTTCGTCGTCCAGGAACCCCCCGCCTTCCCCCTGGCCGATATTGCGCTGGACCGCCTCTACGAGGCGCCCTACGAGCGGGCCGCCCATCCCGCGTACGACGCTTTCGGGGGGGTGCCCGCCCTGGAGGAGGTCCGCTTTTCCCTGACTTCCGCCCGGGGCTGCTTCGGATCCTGTTCCTTCTGTTCCCTGGCCTTCCATCAGGGCCGCATCGTCCAGGCTCGGTCCTCGGACTCCCTGGAGCGGGAGGCCCGGACCCTGACGGCCCTGCCGGGCTTCAAGGGCTACATCCACGACGTGGGAGGCCCCACCGCCAACTTCCGGGCCCCCGCCTGCGTCCGGCAGGAAACGTACGGGGCCTGCCCGGACCGCCGCTGCCTGGCCCCCGAGGCCTGCCCCTCCCTCCGGGTCGACCATTCCGACTATCTGGCCCTGCTCCGCCGCCTGCGCTCCCTGCCGGGGGTGAAGAAGGTCTTCGTCCGGTCCGGGATCCGCTTCGATTACCTCATGCTGGACCCGGACGACGGATTCTACCGGGAGCTCGTGGAGCACCACGTCTCCGGCCAGCTCAAGGTCGCTCCGGAGCACGTGTCGGACCGGGTCCTGGCCCTCATGGGCAAGCCCCCTCGGAGGGTCTACGACGCCTTCGCGAGGAAGTTCGAAACGCTCACCCGGGAGGCCGGTCTCAAGCAGTACCTGATCCCCTACTTCATCTCCGCCCACCCCGGGGCGACCCTGGCGGACGCCCTGGAGCTGGCGGAGTACCTCCGGGATTCGGGCTTCTCCCCGGACCAGGTCCAGGACTTCTACCCGACCCCGGGGACCCGGTCCACGGTGATGTACCGGACCGGCCGGGATCCCCTCACGGGTCAGGCGGTCCACGTGGCCCGGGGCGAGCGGGAGCGGGCCCTCCAGCGGGCCCTCCTCCAGTACCGGAAGCCCGAGAACCGTAAGCTCGTTCGGGAGGCCCTGGAAATCCTGGGCCGCAGGGATCTGATCGGCAGAGGGCCGAAGTGTCTGGTCGGTGAACGGTGAACGGTGGACGGTAAACGGAAGTGAAGCTACCGCCGCGGTTTCCGTGAACGCATAAGCGTAGTCAGGAAAACGCAGGAGAGGCTCACTCCCGTCCACTGACCACCGTTTACAGTCCGCTGTCCCTCAGGCTATCCTTCCCCCCAAGGAGTCCCCCATGCCCGAAGCCGCCGTAGCCGCCTTCGCCCTCGTGTTCCCCGGCATCGCCTTGATCCTCAAAGAAAAGGTGTCCCTCTTCCGGGAATGGAGCCCCGTGATCGTCTGCTATGTCGCCGGCCTCATTCTGGGGAACCTGGGCATCCTGCCCGACCGGGTAGCGGGGGTCCTGGACGGGATCTCCACCGCCGCCGTGGCCCTCTCCATCCCCCTCCTCCTCTTTTCCGTGGATCTCTCGAAGTGGAGGAGCCTGGCGGGCAGAGCGGGGCTGTCTTTCGTACTTGCGGGAATCTCTGTGGCCCTGGTGTCCGCGGCCGCCGTCTTCCTGGTCCGGCCCGCGGGAGCGGAATCCTGGAAGCTCTCGGGCCTTTTAGTGGGGCTCTACACGGGCGGTACTCCGAACCTTGCCGCCCTCAAGACCGCCCTGGCGGTGGACCAGGACCTCTACCTGGCGGTCCACGCCTCGGATATCGTCCTTTCCGCGGTCTACCTCTTCTTCGTCCTGACCGCCGCCAAGCCCCTTCTGGGGCGCCTGCTCCCCGCATATTCCGCGGGAGGGGCCGAGGAGGCGGAGGTCCAGCCTCCCCCGACACGGCTGGGCGACTTCATCCGCCCGGGCATCCGGGGTCCCCTGGCCGCGGCCTTCGGGCTGGCGGTCCTGGTGGTGGCGGCGGCTTTGGGCCTTTCCTTCCTGGTGCCCAAGGATTGGGAGACCGCGGCGGTGATCCTGGCGATCACCACCCTGAGCCTGGCCGCCTCCCTGGTCCCGAAGATCCGGAACATCCCGAAGACCTTCGAATTGGGGGAATACGTTCTGTATGTATTCTGCGTGGCCGTGGGCGCCATGGGCAACTTCTCCCGGCTTTTCGGAGCCGCCCCCGCGGTGTTCCTATTTACAAGCGTCGTCCTCTTCGGGGCGTTTTTGCTGCATATCCTGCTGTCCGCCCTGTTCCGTATCGACGTGGACACGACCCTGGCGGTCTCGGTGTCCGCGATTTGCTCGCCGCCCTTCGTGGGAGTCGCGGCGGTGGCCATCGGCAACCGCAGGGTCATAGCCGCGGGGATCACCACGGGGGTCATCGGCTACGCCCTGGGAAACTACCTGGGGATCGCCCTGGCCCAGGCGGTGCGGGTCTTCGCGGGAGGGTAAGCCCGGGATGGTCCGGCGCCGGGCTCGGAGAGGCTCAGCCCCAGACGAACCAGACGAAGAGGGCCGAGGCGAGGGTCGTGAGGGCCGTGAAGGGTCCCGCTATTCGGATCCATTCCCCGAAGTTAACGTGCCGGCCCGACTTCTTCACCAGGCTCACGGCCACCACGTTCGCGGAGGCCCCGAAGGGGGTCAGGTTGCCCCCCAGACAGGATCCGATCAGGAGCCCGAACATCAGGACCTCGTCGGGCATGCCCGCGGAGGAGGCCAGCTTCCCGGCTACGGGCAGCATGGCGATGATGTAGGGCACGTTGTCCACGAAGCCCGAGATCAGGACCGAGACGGCCACCACCGCGGCGAATCCCAGGAACACCCGGCCTCCGATCGCCGCGCTCATCCAGGACGCCAGGTCGTCCAGGATCCCCGCGTCCCCGATGGCCCCGACCACGATGAAGACCCCGACCAGGAAGAGGATGGTCTCCCAGTCCAGGCGCTTCACCAGGTCCAGGGCCTTGGCCGTCGGCTCCTTCCGGACGATCACGAACCACAGGAGCCCCGCGAGGCCGAGGACCAGGCAGAGGATCCCCGAGGTGGCGTGGAGGCCCTCCCCGGAGAGGAAGGAGATCAGGGCCAGGCCCGCGATCATCGCCACCAGGAGGAGGGTCGGCACCCAGGAAACGATGCGGTCGTAGGGAAGCTCCATCCGGATCTTGCCCAGCTTCCGGAAGAACAGGAAAAAGTAGAGGGCCCCCGTCACGCACCCGACCTGGACCGCAAAGAAGATGGACGGAAGGCCGTCCTTGAAGAAGAAGTCGTTGAACCCGTAATCGGCGTAGCTGGCGAAGATCATGGAAGGCGGATCCCCCACGAGGGTAGCGGTGCCCTGGAGGTTGGCCATGACCGCCAGGCCGATCAGGAAGGGGGCCGGATCCAGTTCCATCCGGCGGCAGATGGCCAGGGCGATGGGGGCCATGAGGAGGACCGTGGCCACGTTCTCCACGAAGGCCGACACCAGGCCCGTGATGACCAGGATGGCGGTGACAGCGATGCCCAGGGTCGGGGCCTTCTCCACCACCCGGTCCGCCAGGACAGCGGGCACCCGGGAGTAGATGAAGAGGTCCGCGATCACCAGGCTCCCCACGTAGATGGCCAGGATGTTCCAGTTGACCAGCTCCAGCAGGGCGCGGCGGAGGGTCAGGGCCCCTTCCCCGGGTAGGACGAAGCCCGCCCCCAGGAGGACCGCGGCCGCGGCCAAGGCCACGACGGATTTACGGTGCGGAAAGACGATGACCAGGGCGTACATGGCCGCCGCGACGGCCAGGATGAGGATCTTCACGGGTGGAATCTAGCACGGAGCGGTCGGGCGGGCAAGGCGGAGTGCGGCCCGGACCCTAGTCCGCCATACGGAGCACCTCGGGCCGGTACTCGAAATGGACCGCGTCGAACCAGAGCCACTTTCCGCCCCAGACGAAGCCCTCCGCCTCCATGGCATCGACGAAGGCCCGGGGCACGAGCCAGATCCGCTCGTCGGGGAGGTCCCACCACTCCTCGATCCCCGCGTCGAAAGCCCATCTCCAGTAGGCGAAGCGCCCGCCGTAGGACCTCGGGACCACGTCGATCGCGGCGCCGTAGCCGTGGTAGCTTCTGCGCTCGGTTCCCGCGATCTCCCTCCAGTGGTAGCCCTGGATCTGGGCGATCCCGGCGATGAAGGCCCGGAGCCCAGGGTCCGCGGCTTCGGC
>JBGSPT010000328.1:0-2647 GCA_041738475.1 Treponematales bacterium | reverse complement strand
GGGCGGGGGAGAGCGCAGGGCGGCGGCCCGCCGGCCCGAGCACGCCCCGGGGGAGAAGACCATCTACCACGCCTTCACGGGAGGCTTCGTGCTGGGGGAGGTGATCCGTCGGGTTTCCGGCCTGTCCGCTGCGGACTATCTGGAGCGGGAGTTCCTCTCGCCCCTGGGCATGAGGGACAGCTATCCGGGCCTGCCCCTCCGGGAGCTCCGCCGGGCTTCGGGCATCCACACCGCGGATCCCGCCCAGACCGGCGCCGCCCGGGTCTTCTCGAACCCCCTGTACCGGCGCCTCTTCCTGCCCGCGGCCTCCCTGAACACCTGCGCCCGGGACCTGGCCCGGTTCTACCGGATGCTCCGCGCGGGAGGGGAACTGGACGGCCGCCGCTACCTCTCCCGGGCGGCGGTGGAGCGGGCCACGGCCCTCCGGTTCGACGGCCCGGACGCCCGGTCGGGGATGCGGATCCGCTGGGCCCAGGGCTTCGGCCTGGGAGGCTACTCGCCCTTCCCGGACCGGGAGATCCGGCACATGGGCCGGGGCGGCACCGAGCGCACCTTCGGACATTCCGGCCAGGGAGGCTGCGCCTTCGGCTGGGCGGACCCTCCCTCGGGCCTCGTGTTCGCCTTCACCTGCAACCGCTTCCAGGACATACCCGAAGCCCACCTCCGCTTCCAGGAGCTGGCGGACGCCTGCTGGGCGGGGATCGGGAAGTAGGGGCGGGAGTCCGGAGCCCGGCCTCCACCCCGGGATCGGATGATTTTCGTTGACAGATTCCACGGCTCTGGGTATAAATCCTTATCGTGTACGTACACGGTAAGGAAGTTTAGAGGTGCCGAACCAGAACGCGACCGTCAAGGAGATAGCCCGCCTGGCCGGAGTGTCCATCGGGACGGTGGATCGGGTGCTCCACGGCAGGGACGGGGTGGCCGTGGAGACCCGGGAGAACGTAGAGTCCATCGTCCGGTCCCTGGGGTACCGGCCGAACGCTCTGGCCCGCCAGCTCTCCCTCGGCAAGACCTGGCTGTTCCGGGTCCTGGCCCCCAGGTCCGGGCAGGATTCGGGGTACTGGGGGCTCTGCCTGGAGGGCATCCGGGCGGCGGCCCGGGACCTGTCCCGGTTCTCGGTGCGGACGGAGGTGGTCGAATTCGACCGCTACGATCCCGCGGGCTACCGGTCGCTCCTGTCCGGAACCCTCGCGGAGGGCTTTGACGGCCTTCTCCTCGCGCCGGTCCTGCCGGATGTGATCGGCCCGGCCCTCGCGGCCCTCCCCCCCGGGACTCCCTACGCCTTCTTCGACGCCGCCCTGGAAGGGGCGGACCCCGTCTTCTCCATAGGCCAGGACGCGTATTCCGCCGGCCGCCTGGCCGGGCGCCTGCTCTCCCTCCTGGCTCCCGGGGACGGACCCCTGGCCGCCATCGACGCCCATCCCGAGGACGGCCACATCCGGCGCCGCGTGGCGGGCTTCGAATCCTACCTTCGGGAGGCGGGAAACCGCCGCCTGATCGTCCGGGAATGCCCGGGCTTCGAGCGGCCCGAGGTCCGGGCGCGCTGGTTCGAGGACATCTTTCGGGAGGAGCCCGCGACGAGCGGCCTTCTGGTCGCGAACTCATCGGGCCACCTGGCCGGGGAATGGCTGGCGGCGGCCGGAAAAAAGGACCGCTGCGCCGTCGTCTCCTGGGACCTGGTGCCCCGGAACGCGGCGGCCCTGCGGGAGGGCCTCGTCGACTGCGTCATCTCCCAGCGCCCCCGGGAGCAGGGGAGGCTGGGGCTGGAGAGACTGTACCGGATCGTCGCCCACGGGGATCCCGGGGGCGACGTCTCGGTGGCGACCGAGATCCTGCTGAAGGAAAACATGCCCGCCCCGGAGGCGGTGGAGGAGCGAACATGAAGAGGGAACGCGGCCTGGATTACGTGCTCGGCGCCGATTTCGGCACCGACTCGGTGCGGGTGGTGGTGGTGGACGCGGCGGACGGATCCGTCGCGGGAAGCGGGGTCGGCCCTTACCGGAGATGGGCCGAGGGCCTGTACTGCGACCCGGCTTCCAACCGGTTCCGACAGCATCCCCTGGACCACATCGAGAGCCTCGAGGCCGCGGCCCGGGCCGCCCTGTCCGAGGCCTCCGGCCGGGCCGGGCCCTCGACGGCCTCGAAGGTCCGGGGGATCTCCGTGGACACCACGGGCTCCACCCCCTGCCTGGCCGACGGGACGGGCAGGCCTCTGGCCCTGGTGCCCGGGTTCTCCGAGGATCCCGACGCCATGTTCATCCTCTGGAAGGACCACAGCTCCGTGGCCGAGGCGGAGCGCATCAACGCCCTGGCCCGCGGCTGGGGGGGAGAGGACTACACGAAATACGCGGGCGGGGTCTATTCCTCCGAGTGGTTCTGGGCCAAGGCCCTCCACGTGGTGTCGGCCAATCCGGCCGTCGCGGGGGCGGCCCGGACCATCGTGGAGCACTGCGACTGGCTCTCCGCCCTCCTCGCGGGCTCGGAGGACCTGAAAACCTGGCGGAGGAGCCGCTGCGCCGCTGGCCACAAGGCCCTCTGGCACGCCTCCTGGGGAGGCTATCCGCCTGCGGAGTTCCTGGCCCGCCTACATCCCCGCCTGGCCGAGCTGGCCGGCTCCCTGGGCACCGAGACCTGGCCCGCCACC
>JBGSPT010000373.1:0-3906 GCA_041738475.1 Treponematales bacterium | reverse complement strand
CCGCCAGGGCCGCGGTCCGGGCGGCCAGGGTCAGGAAGGCCGCGAAGAGGCCGTAGACTCCGACCCGGGGATCCTTGAGGATCTCCAGCCGCCGCTCCGGGGCCGCCAGGGGAAGGCCCGCGTCCGCGGAGTCCGCGAGTCCGTCCAGGTGGAAGAGGTTGAAAGCCAGATATTGGGCGGCCAGGGCGGATAGGGCGGGAAGCCAGGAGCCGGGAAACAGCAGGGATCCCAGACCCCAGCCCCCCAGGGCCGCGAGCCCTGCGGGGATGCCCACGAGGGGCAGCCAGAAATCCGCGCTCCCGTAGTCCGGTTCCGGGGGGGAGGGGATCCGGATCCGGCAGGTCAGGGACAGGACGCTCAGGAAGGGATCCAGGTGCGAACTCATTCCGTCTCCTTGCCCTGCGCGGCGCGTTCGGAAATGCCGCCGCGGGGATCAGCAGCCGCTTCCATGGCGGTAGCCTCGGCCTCCGCCCGGCGGATCGCCGCCAGGGCGCCCCGTGCTTCCTCCCAGTCGAAGAGCTCCACCTCGACGACTCCGGCAAAACCGGCCAGGAAGGGCGCCAGGTCCCGGAGCCAGGGGGATTCGTCCCCGAAGGGCCGGTGGTCCCTTCCCTCGGAAAGACCGTGCAGATGAAGCTCCTCCACCCGCCGTCCGGCCGATCCAAGCCGGATTATCAGATCCGAGGGATCGCCGCCCTCGACGAGTATATGGCCGGCGTCTACGCAGACAGGAATGTCGGGAAGAACCCGGAGGGCGCGCTCGAAGGGCCCGGTCCGAAGATTTTCCAGGAAGAACCTGTCTCCGAACTCGGCTCTCCAGACAGTTAAAAGATCGGCGAAGGGGCCGAGTCCGTCAAGGTCCGCGGGGGGATGGACCACGAAGGAGCGGGCCAGGTCCGAAATTCCTTCCAGGATCACGCGATGCTCCGGCAGGATCCGGTCCGGAAGGTGGGCGGTGAATCGGAACCGCCCGGAGAAGGACCGGATTTCCCCGATCTCCCGGGACAGAAGGTCCTCGACCTCCGCATCCCAGAGGTAGAAGAGGAGTTCCACCCCCTCGACCTCGGGCTTGTCCGCCAGGAAGCGGAGGTTCTCCGCGTAGGTTCCGGGGATCACGTAGGAGGGCACAGAGAGGATCATGTCACTTCACGCGGAGGGGCAGGCCTGCGACCATCAACTCAACCCGGTCGACCGCGGCGGCCAGGCGGGCGTTGATCCGGCCCAGGGCCTCTCCGTAACGCCGGGTCATCGGATCCATGGGGATGACCCCCATGCCGATCTCGTTGGTCACGATGACGATGGAGGAGGGAAGGCGCCGGAGGAGAGACCCCAGGATCTCATCCGCCTCGGCTTCCCTGCCCTGGAAGAAGAGGTTGTTGAGCCAGAGGGGCACGCAGTCCAGGACGCAGTGTTCCCGCACCGCCCGGTCGATGCGGAGGGGTTCCTCGACGGTCTCGAAGGCGTCTCCCCGCTCCGCCCGGTGCCGGGTTATCTTTTCGGACATCTCCGCGTCGAAGGCCGGGGCCGTGGCAACGAAGAGGCGGGGGGCGGGAAAGACCAGGGCGAGCTCGAGGGCGCGCCGGCTCTTCCCGGATTTGACCCCGCCGGTTATCAGGATTCGCATCCCATGGCTCTACCACGATCCCCGGTCCGGGTCAAGCGGAATGCTCCGAAGCGGTCCGGTGACCTCGAGGAGCTCCGCTCATCGCCCTCGGACCGGCGGCAGCCGGTCTGAGGCCTAGTCCCGATCCGGGTCGCGGGCCATCGAATTAAAGCCCGCGGGCCGCCCTTTTTTCTCGTACATCCGGTCATCCGCCCGCTTTAGGAGGGAGTCCAGGTCCGGCAGGGGGCCGGAGGAGCCTCCGGCGTACCCGACGCTGGCCGAAAGCCGGATCACATCGTCCCCGTAGGGAAAGGCCGCGGAGGCCAGGATCCGGGACAGGCGCTCCGCCGCCTCCCGGGCCTGGTCTTCGTCGCACTCCGGGAATGCGAAGGCGAACTCGTCTCCCCCGTAGCGGCCCATGATGTCCGCGGAGCGGAGGGTTTCCGCGCAAAGGCGGGCGGCGATCCTCAGCGCCTCGTCTCCTGCGGGATGTCCGTACTTGTCGTTGATGGATTTGAAGTCGTCCATGTCCAGGATGGCCACTCCGAAGGGACGCCCGTAGCGCTGTGCCCGTTCCAGCTCGGACCGGGCCCGTTCGAAAAAATGACGCCGGTTGGATACGCCGGTGAGCTCGTCCGTGGTGGCCTGGGCGATCAGCCGTTCCTCCAGGAGCAGGCGCTCGGTGATGTCCGTGAACACGTGGACCGTGCCCACCCAGCGGCCCGACCGGTCGGATACCGGAGAATGGTGCAGGGAAAAGCGACGTTCCCCCTCGGGAAGCTCCAGGGTCACCACGGAGTCGGGCTCCCTCCTGTCCAAGGCCTCGGCGAAGGTCGGGAAATCCGCGGCCAGGTCGCGGACCGGGAGGAAACCGCGGTACGCGTCAAGGGCGGGAAAGAGCCGGAGGGCCGCGGTGTTGTGGTCTACCACGGCGCCTTGGTCGTCCGTGACCAGGACCGCGTCCCGCATCTGCTCGAAGACCGTGTCCCGGGCGATCGGGCGGAGGTCGAACATCCGGTACCGGAAGAACCCGACCGCAAAAAAGGCTCCCGTGAAGGACAGGGTTACGGGAGTGGGATCCAGGTTCAAGGGAATGCCGCCGGACAGGTACACGACGAATCCGAACCAGGGGAACAGGCATCCGGCCAGCATGAAACGGGCCAGGGCGCGCTTGGCCTTCGGACCCCGGAGGGTGTTCCAGGCGAAGATGAACACGCAGTACGCGATCAGAAGGTTCTGATACAGCACATGGAGCCCGTAGGCGGGGCCTCGGCCGAATTCCAGCACCGACAGTCCCAGCACCTTGCTCAACGACGGATCCAGGTAGTACAGCCTGTGGGAGCCCATGGTCCACACGAGGGCCAGAGTCGCGGCGGGCAGGACGAAGAGCAAGGGGACCGGAGCCCGGGGCGTCCCTTCCTCCAGGAAGTCGTAGGCCACCAGGGTCAGGAAGGGGGCGATCATCACGATTCCGACGTACTCGAAGCGTACCACCCAGAGGGCGGTCGCGAGATCCGGGGCCAGGAGCTCAAGCAGATACCCGAGGGAGTAGATCATCGCGGAGGCGCAAAGCCCCGCGAAGGCCCGGGTGCGCCTGTCCGCCCGGGCGCGGAAGGATGCGGACAGCATCATCACCGCCAGAGCCAGGGTGGAGGCGGATATGGAGAGGATCGCGGCGAATTTCGTGAACATCGTCCTTCCCGGGTTCGGAATGCCGGATCTTCCTCCGCGTCCTGCAAGCGGGGAAGTCCGGTCAAGCAAATCCTAATCCCTGGATATCCCGGACGCAAGGGCCGCGGTCCAAAACCCTATTCACTGTCCCCGGGGGAGGGGAACCGGGGCTTCGCCTCGAGCTCGAAGACCAGGCCTCCGTCGCCGTCTCTCCTTGACCCCCGGAGGCGGCCGGGTGTACCGTTAGCCCGGCGTTGGCGCCGAAAGGCTTAATTGGGAAGCCGGTGGAACACCGGCGCGCCCCCAGGCACTGTAACGAGGCGAGATACCGGGAACCACTGCGAAGGGCGGGAAGGTCCCGGATTCCGGTCGGACGCGGACACCTCCGCGTACGCCCTGGAGCCTCGGAGCCAGGAGACCTGCCGCGTCCCCGGGACCTGGTCCCGGGACCTCGAAGTCCGCTGGGTGACGGATGATGCCGAGAACCGCCTTCCTTCAACTCTCGACATGCATGAGCTCCGTCCCTTACCGGCCCGCGCCCTGACGGGTACCGGCCGCACACGGGAGGACGGATGAGCCCGCTTGAGGATACCTTGAACCGGATCGGCGCTCCCGATGCGGCCGCGGCCGCG
>JBGSPT010000317.1:0-1913 GCA_041738475.1 Treponematales bacterium | reverse complement strand
GCCCGCTTCGCCTGGGCCACCCGGGCCGCCTGGACCCTGGTCTACGCCGGGATCGCCGACGTCGCGGTCCTGGACGGGGGCTTCGAAGCCTGGACCAAGGCCGGCAAGCCGACCGCCACGGGCATGGAGTTCCGGGACGAGTCCAAGTTCGAAGTCAAGTTCAACCCCGCCTACATCGCAGGCAAGGACGAGATCGTGAAGGGCCTCAAGAAGCTCCAGATCATCGACGCCCGGGCCTACGATACCTACTTCGGCCTTTCCAAGCAGTCTTTCGTGGACCAGTACGGCCACATCCCGGGCGCCGTCGCCCTTCCCGCCGCCTGGATCACCAAGGACGGTATGGTCAAGCCCAAGGCGGAACTCGAGGAGATGGTGGCGGCTCTCAAGCTGAGCCCCAAGAAGGCGTCCGCCGTCCACTGCGACTCCGGCGTCCTGTGCACCGCCTGGTGGTGGATCCTGACCCAGCAGATGGGCTGGACCAACCTGAAGAGCTACGACGGATCGGCCCAGGAGATCTCCAAGGAACCCGGCGTCAAGTTTGTGAAGTACGTGTGGCGGTAAACGGTAAACGGTAAACGGTAAACGGAAGGAAGAAGGAGAGCCCGGGGCCGATTCTGGTCCCGGGCTCTTTTTTTATGGATGCGGCGATGATCGAATCACAAGCTTCGTATTACCGGGGGCGGAGGGTGCTTCGGGCTCCCTCGATTCCCCTCGTCCTGTAGATCCTGTTATCCTGTCTGGAATTATGCTGTACCGACCTCAACTTGACGCGGCCGTCCCGGCCCTCTAGTATTAGAGAGACGGCGCCGGGCGCCGGGGAAGCTGATGGGGTCTGGCGGCTCCCGCGGTCTTCAAAACCGTCGGCCGCGTTTCCGCGCGGCGGCAGGTTCGATTCCTGCCTCTTCCGTTCATGAAAACCAACGAGCGTTTTTCCCGGCTCCCTCAGGTGGAGCGGCTCCTCGCAAGACCCGAAGTGTCCGCATGGTTCGCCCGGGTCTCCCGGCCCCTGTGTTCCCGAGCCGCCTCCCGGGCGGTGGCCGTTCTCCGGGAACGCCTGGCCTCGGATCCCACCTATCCATCCGACGAGGACACCCTCCTGGACGGAGTCCTGGAGCTGCTCCGGGCTGAACTGGAGGCCTTGGACCGCCGGCGGATCCGCCCAATCCTGAACGGGACGGGTATCCTGCTCAACACCAACCTCGGCCGGAGTCCCCTCCCCAGGGAGGACTGGGACGCGGTCCGGGATGCCAATACCGGGTACTCCAACCTGGAGTACGACCTGGCCGGGGGCCGCCGCGGCCGCAGGGGGGGCCTTGTGCCGGAACTGGCCGCAGAGCTCTGCGGGGCCGAAGCCGCACTGGCGGTGAACAACAACGCCGCCGGGGTCCTGCTCATGCTGAGCGCCCTGGCCAAGGGCCGGGAGGTGATCGTGTCCCGGGGGGAGCAGGTCCAGATCGGCGGAGGCTTCCGGGTACCCGAGATCCTGGCCCTCTCGGGGGCGCGCCTGGTGGAGGTCGGCACGACGAACGTCACCACCCCGGAGGACTACCTCGGGGCCGTCGGGCCCGAAACGGCCCTGGTCCTTCTGGTTCACGCCTCCAACTTCGCCCTCCGGGGCTTCGCGGCCAGTCCCGGGATCCGGGAGCTGGCGGAATCCCTGCCCCCGGGGGTGATCCTTGCCGCGGACCAGGGCTCCGGCTGCACCGGGGAAACCCTGGCCGGGGAGCTTCCCGCCCGGAAATACCTGGAACGGGGCTGCCGCCTGGTCGCCTTTTCCGCGGACAAGCTTCTGGGCGGTCCCCAGGCGGGCATCGTGGCGGGGGACCGGGACCTGGTGGAGACCCTCGGCCGGCACCCCCTGTACAGGGCCTTCCGGCCGGGCAAGACCATCCTGTCCCTGCTGGAGCGGCGCC
>JBGSPT010000369.1:0-3790 GCA_041738475.1 Treponematales bacterium | reverse complement strand
CCGCCAGGGCGGGGTCCCACCGGGCGCCGGGCTTGACCCAGGCGAAACCGATGGCGTCCTCCCCCCGGCGGACCTCGGCCCAGTCCCGGTCGGTCAGGCGTTTCAGGGCGTTGGGAAGGAGGATCCGCTCCTCCATGAAGATCATCATCCGGATCCGCCGTGCCAGATCCCGGGCCTTGGCCCGCACCGATCGGAGGTCGCCGGACCCCAGGGCCGCATCCAGGTCCCGGAAGGCGGCCCGGATCTCGTCGTGCTTGCCCCACATGACCTTGGAGGGGCCCGTGAATCCGGTCCGCTCCAGGTAGGGGAAGAGCTGGTTCTCCTTGCGCTCGTAGTGGACGATGATCGGGCGAAGGCCGTCCATGGCGGCCTTGACCGCCGGAATGCCCCCCGCGAGGGCGGCCAGGGACAGAACCCGGGCACGCTTCCGGGCCTCGGCGTTTTCGGCGCGGTACGTATGAACCGGGTGGCCGGGCATGCGGTCCGCCCGCTCGCCCCGCTCGAGCCCCGCCTTGAAGACGTCCGCGTGGACCTCGCAGAGCCGCTGGACCTCCTCCACAGGCATCCCTCCCTCGATCAGGGACTGTTCAAGGGAGGCGACCTCCGCGGCATCCGCGTCCTTGATGAGATCGTGGAACTCCTTCTTGACCGCCGAAGGCGGAGCACCGGCGGCCAGCTTCTCGATGATGACCTTCAGCCGATCTGCCCGGTCGTCCCCGGCCGGATCCTGTCCGAGATACTCGCTCATACGAACCTCCAGGATCCGTCGCGGAGAGCTATTTTCCGGCTTCTTCGCGGCGGGTACTCCGGGTAAAGGCAAAGGAACCCCAGACGACGCCTATGACGAGTATCACGAGGACCGGAACCCACCAGCGGACCACGAGCAGGGCGCTCACGGCATAGAATATGCCGAACAGTATGCCGCTGATTCCGGTATAGACCAGCCAGAATACCCAGATCGGCTTGCTCGCGAGCGCGGAGCCGGTCTTCTCCTCCATTTCCTTGACGGTTTCCTTCACTCCCATGGCATCCACCTTTACCTATCTACAAAAGATTCCAGATTTCCGCCGGGGTCTCGGTCAGATAAGACCTACTCGCCGACCTGTGTCGTAAGGAAGACCTGGAGAGTCATCTGCTCGATCTGGTTCTGCAGGGCTTCGATACCGTCCATATGGGCATCCTCGTCGTTAAGGATCGACTGGAGGATGTCCCGGGTCGCGTAGTCCTTGACCTCCCCGGCCAGGATGATGGCCTCGTTGTAGGCCTTGATGGCTCCGATCTCCGCGGCATGGTCGTTGTCCAACTGCTTCGGAACCGTGGCTCCGATGACGATCTTGTTCAGGGAAGAAACGATCGGTATGCCCTCCAGGAAAAGGATACGGCCGATGAGCTTCTCGGCGTGCTTCATCTCGTCGATGGCCCGCTTCTCGAAGTGCTTGTGGAGCTTCTCGTAGCCCCAGTCGTCGCACATCTCCGAATGGACCATGTATTGGTTGATGGCGGTGAGCTCGTCCGCCAGGAGCCCGTTCAGGACAGCGAGGAGTTTGTCGTTCCCTTTCATGGCGTTCCTCCCGAGGCTTGGATGGTCGTTTCGCGGGACGCGGTTTTACGAAGCCCGCTCTTCCACTATAGCGGTTCGAGTCGGGTCTGGCAATTTCGGTACGGCGATAAAAGGCGCGCGTCTATGCCAACCTTGACCCGGGGGTCGTATAATAACGATTATTAAATTATCTCTTCGCGGCGAGGAGTTCCGATGAAGAAGCTGGCGTTCTACCTGGCCTATTTGGCGACCTTCGCGATACCCCTTTACTTCTATTACCAATCCGTCGGAGCCTACCTGGACGGCTACACCGCCTCGGTGCTTCTGGGAGTTGCCGCTTTCATCCTGCTCTGCGACCAGTTCATCCTGGCCTCCAAGCCTGGTTTGGCGGTCAAGGCTCTGGGGACGAAAGGCCTCCTGGCCCTGCACCGTACGGCTCCCGCGGTCCTCATCCTGATCGTGGCGGCGCACTTCACCCTGAAAAAGGCCTCCGGCTTCGGGACAACCAGCCTCCGGGCCCTCCTGGGCATAGGGGGCTTCTCGATCCTGCTGATCCTTGCCGCCTTCGCCGCGGTGATCATGGCCAACACGGTCCTGTCCCGGATCGGCTTCCTGGCCGCCTTCAAGAAGCACTTCATGGAACACTCGGGTATGACCTACAAGAAGGCCCGGGACCTGCACAACGCCTTCGTGCTGGTGGCCTGGCTGGTCCTGGTGCACGCCCTCCTGGCGTCCACCGGGGACTTCGGCATGAATCCCGTCGGGGTTTCCTGGCTGATCTTCTGGTTCGTCCTGTCCCAGGGGATGTACGCCCGGTACCGGCTGACCGGACGCGGAGGGGCCGAGAGAAAGGCCCCGAAGGAAGGAGCAACGACATGAATCGAAGAAGAATCCTGAAGCTCGCGGCCTTGGCGGCCGCGGTCCTGGCCTCGGCGGGTCCCCTGGCCGCTCAAGGCCTGGCGCCTTCGCCTAAAACCCCCTCGGCGGACGGAACGGTGAGCCCGGGGGAGTATTCCTACACCTCCGCCCAGAAGGACATGACGGTCCACCTGTCCCTTTCCGCGGACGGCAAGACCCTCCACGCGGCCCTGGAAGCCCCCACTGCGGGCTGGACGGCGGTCGGCCTGGGTTCCCTCAAGATGGACGGGGCCTTCATGGTCCTGAGGTACGACGCAGCCGGGGTCCCGGCCGTCCGCGAGGACACGGGGGCCGGCCGCCGCCACACCCCCAACCCGACCCGCATCCTGACCGCCCAGGCGGTCCGGGAGACCGACGGAAAGACCGTCCTGGAGTTCGCCCTGCCCGCTGCGCCCCATGCCGCCGGTTCCAGCCTCAAGCTCATCCTGGCCTACGGCCGGCGGGACGATTTCACCTCGATCCACGCCCGGTACGCCCAGGTGGAGGTGCCGATAGCACGATAGGTCCCGGGGCGGGATACGGGGCCTTCTCCGGAAGCTCTGTCCCTCGGAGCTCTGTCCCTCGGAAGTTCTGTCCCTATTCCATGGGCCGCCCTTCCGCCGTCCGGGGCAGGATGTGTCGGTGGGATATCGGGGAGAGGATCACGATCGATGTGGAGACGTCCCCGAAAGGCATGAGACGGTCGATGAGGTGCCGCATCTCGTCCATGTTGCTGACCGCCGCCTTGATGATGTAGTCCACCTCCCCGGTAACCCGGTGGCACTCCAGGATGTCCTGGTCCGCCTCGATCTTGGCCTCGAAGATCCGCGGGGATACTTTTAGGGACGAAAGCCGTATCAGGAGCATGGTGTCCCGCCCGATCGCCTTGAGGGAGATCCGGGCGGAGTAGCCTTCGACGATCCCCGCATCCTGGAGCCGGGCCATCCGCTCCGAGACGCTGGGCCTGCTCAGGTTTAGGCGTTTGGAAAGCTCGCTGATCTTCATGCGGGCGTCCTGCTGGAGCAGGTCCAGAAGGCGTACGTCCAAGGCGTCCATGGCAGCCTCCATTTTGCAGGCTTACGGACCTTGTTACCTGCAATATGGAATACAGTATAGAAAAAGTGCTTCGTAATACCATAGCGCCCCCGGGAAAACAGGTATATCCTTGCCCCGGGGGGATACCGCCGTGGCACAGGACACCTTCGGGAATTTTTCCGATATTCTCGCGATCTGCCGGAAGCTCGGGAAGGTCCGGATCAGCGTGGCCGTGGCCCAGGACGAGGACGTCCTGCGCGCCGTCTGGGCGGCCCGGGACGCGGGCATCGCGGACGCCGTCCTGGTCGGGGACCGGGG
>JBGSPT010000236.1:0-5221 GCA_041738475.1 Treponematales bacterium | reverse complement strand
GGCATCCCCGTGGAGTCCCTGCCCGGGGACGTCCCCGGCAGAAGCCTCCTGTTCCACGCCTCCACCCTACGGGATGCCTCCGGCCGCCTGGTCACGGGCGGGGGCAGGTGCTTTACCGCGGTCGGGCTGGGGGCTTCTTTGGCGGAAGCCCGGGAAAACGGCCTGGCAGCCGTCCGGGGCATCCGCTTCGAGGGGGCCTGGTTCCGTGAAGACATCGGCGCGATGCCGGCATAGCCGGCATCGCGGCAGCGAGCTTGCACTCGCCGAGGTTTCCGCGGACGTATTCTGGATCCTGTCGCCTGGTACCCGTCGCATAAAAAAAGCCGAGCCTATATAGCTCGGTTTGTGGAGGGAACGCGGATTGAGCGATCCAGCGCCGTTCGAGCGACCGATGGGAGTCGAACCCACTTCTCGAGCTTGGGAAGCTCGGGTAATACCGGTATACGACGGTCGCTCGCCCGGCGCTGAGCTGTCCCGGCGGGACGGCCGCTCAAACCGCGCTCCCTGAAGGGGAGGCGTTTCCGCCTCCTCGGGACGCGCGATGCGCGCAGGATCATGATACGAAAAACCGCGGAGCTTGTCAACCTGAAGCCCGCCGCGGGCCTGCCCCCCTGGTTCATCAAAATAATGCGGCCGCCTCGCGGCGGCCGTTCTATATAATTCCGGAGCCCAGCGACGCCTCAGGCGACGTAGCTCTCCAGGATCTCCGATCGGTTCGACTGGGACAGGCGCTTCAGGGCATTCTTCTCGATCTGCCGGATCCGCTCCTTGGTCAGGGAGAATCTCTCCCCGATCTCCTTGAGGGACATGGCCCGGCGCCCGTTCAGGCCGAAGCGGTACTGGATGACCTCCCGCTCCTTCTCGGTCAGGGTCCGGAGCACGGCGTTGATGTCCTCCTTGAGGTTGTTCTCGATGGCGGTGTTTTCCGGGGAGACGTACGCGTCGTTCTCCACGAAGTCCCCGACCACGGAGGAATCCCGCTCGTCGAAGACCGGAGTCTCCAGGGAGATGAGGTCCCGGGACACGTTGACCAGGTCCGCGACGTGGTCCGCGTCCATGTCCAGCATCCGGGCGATCTCGCGAATCTCCCCGTCCTCGCTCATTCCGCCGGTGACGAACTTGCGGGCCTTCTCGATCTGTACAAGCTCGTTGGCGCGGTTGAGGGGCAGTCGGATCATGCGGCTCTTCTCGCAGACCGCCTTGAGGATGGCCTGGCGGATCCACCACACCGCGTAGGAGATGAAGTGGTAGCCCTTGTCCACGTCGTAGCGCTCGATGGCGTTGATCAGCCCGATGTTCCCCTCGCTGATGAGGTCCGAGAGGGGCAGACCCTGGTTCTGGTACTTCTTGGCGATATTCACGACGAACCGGAGGTTCGACTTGACCAGCATGTCCTTGGCGGCCTGCTCGCCCCGGGCCGCGGCGCGGGCGTAGGTGTCTTCCTGCTCCCGGGTCAGGAGGGGGATGCGGTTGATCTCCTTGAGGTAGAGGGAAAGTATATTTTCGTCGCTGGTGAGTTCGCTGGAGCGGATGTTCTTGCGGGCGGCGGATGTCTTCATGATTCCTCCCGCCTTTCATATAGCAGGGTTCGTGCCAAGTCGGGCGACAGACGTCGGGAATCAGGCAACAAGGGGGAGCGTCCGGTCGAAAGTGGAATCCATTTTCTTGTATATTAAATAATTAGACACATGCCAAAACATGACTCTTCGAGCCCGGGGGGCGGCGCCGCTTCCATTCCCGGGGCCGGGGTTTTTCTAGACCGTGTTTCCTTTACACACGGTCCGCGGGAAGGGGCTTAAAACCGTATCAAAACGATCCAGATTCCGCTCCGAAGGCGGACTGGGTGCGTCCACAGCACTGGCGGTAGGGCAGACCGGAGCCGCAGGAGCACCGGGCATCGGGTTTCTGGAGGGTCCCTTTGCGGAAATTGCCCGGCAGGACCTTGGCCTTGTCCAGGAACCGGAAAGGAAAGGGAATCTCGAAAGCCTGGAAAAGCTCCAGCTTGTCGGAACAGGACTTCTCGGCCAGGGCTCCCGCCCCGGTGAGGCGCAGCCAGGAGTCCGCGATGATCCGGGCTACCGCGTCCCGCTCCGCCTCGGTGCGGAACCTGCCGCCCGGACGGGATCCCAGGTATCGGCGGAGCTGGATACTGAAGAAGGCCCGGAAGTCGTCCTTGTCCGCGCAGCCCGTGGAGACCATCCCGTAGCCGTTGACCATGTGCCGGTAGAGCCTGCGCGCCGAACCGCGGGGCTCCAGCTTTTGAGCGGACACGAGGCTCTTCACCGCGAGCTCGGACTTGCCCAGCCGCAGGAGAGGGATGGACAGCCAGTAGAGGTACCGGGCCAGGGCCGCGTGACTGCCCGGAGGGCAGGCGTCCACGGCTGACCGGAGAAATCTCAAGGCCGCCTGGGAATCATGCCGGGCCAGGGATCTCAGGCCCGCCCTGAAATTCCTCTCCAGCCGCTTGTAATCATCGCCGCGCATGGGAATAAGGTACGAATACGGGCGCGCCGAATCAAGGCGGCCGGACCGGCCGCGGCGCCGCCAGATCGCCGTCTCGAAGACTGAGGCCGTCCCTCGGACGGGCCCGGCCCACGGAGGGATCCCGCCTAGGTTCCGGTAGCGGGATCCCGGGCCAGGAGCAGGACGAGACTGCGGGGAGCCACGAGGTATTCGTCCTGGGGGGAAAGGACGGGCTCGGCCCCGGGCTCCCGGACGTCCTCGGGGGAGGGCCGGGCGGTATCCACCGAGAGGTGCCACCGCGTGTCCGGCGGGGGAGGACAGATCCGGAACCGCACCGCGGAATCGGAGGCGTTGAACATGAGGAAGAAGTCGTTGTCGTCCCGGTCCGCCACGATGTCCGCCCGGGACCCGTCGATCCGGGCCGCGATCATACGGTCGATCCGGGCCCAATCCGGGGCCTTGCCGGAGGGATCGTACCAGGAGATGTCCGGGATGGCGTTGTAGTTGGCGTCCTTCCCGGTGAAGAACTCCGGCCGCCGGAAGGCCGGGTGCCGCAGGCGCAGGGCGATCAGCTCCCGGACGAAGCGTACGAGTCCATGGTGTTCGTCCGCCAGGGTCCAGTCGATCCAGGAGACCGGATTGTCCTGGCAGTAGGCGTTGTTGTTCCCCCCCTGGGATCGGAGGAACTCGTCCCCCCCCAGGAGCATGGGGGTTCCGATGGACAGAAGGAGGGTCGCCAGGAGGTTCCGGGCCTGCCGTTCCCGCACGGCCAGAATGCCGGCATCCTCGGTCGGTCCGTCCGCCCCGTATCCGCAGGAGAAGTTCGCTTCGTGGCCGTCGGACTCGCCCTCCCCGTTCTCCAGGTTCCGTTTCCGCTCGTAGGTGACCAGGTCCCGGAGGGTGAAGCCGTCGTGGCTGGTGACGTAGTTGATCGAATGGAAGGGCTTCCGGCCGTCCCGCAGGTAGAGGTCCGAGGAGCCGGTAATCCGGGTGCAGAAGTGCCGGACCTCGTGGCGGTCCCCGCGCCAGAACCTTCGCACGTCGTCCCGGAACCGGTCGTTCCACTCCGCCCAGCGCCCGCCCGGGAAGCTGCCCACCTGGTAGGCCCCCCCGGCGTCCCAGGCTTCGGCGATGATCTTGGTCTGCCGAAGGACGGGATCCTCCGCGATCTGCTCGATCACCGGGGGGTTTTCCAGGAGCCGCCCCTTGGAGTCCCGGCCCAGGATGGAGCCCAGGTCGAAGCGGAACCCGTCCACGTGCATCTCCACCACCCAGTAGTGCAGGCAGTCCAGGATGAAGTTGCGGACCACAGGATGGTTGCAGTTCAGGGTGTTGCCGCACCCGGAGAAATTCTTGTAGTAACGGGGGTCCTCGTCCAGGATGTACCAGATCGAGTTGTCCAGCCCCCGGAAGGAGACCGTGGGCCCGAGCTCGTTCCCCTCCCCGGTGTGGTTGAAGACCACGTCCAGGATCACCTCGATCCCCGCCCGATGCAGGGCCTTCACCATGTCCTTGAACTCCGCCACCTGGGCGCCCCGGACCCGGGAGGCCGCGTAGGAACTCTTGGGAGCGAAGAAGGCCAGGGTGTTGTATCCCCAGTACTGCCGGAGCTGCTGCCCCGTGCGGGGGTTCTTCCGGGGATTGTCCAGGGAGTCGAACTCCTGGACCGGGAGGAGCTCCAGACTGGTGATCCCCAGGGCTTTGAGCCGGGGGATGGACTCGATCACCCCCCGGTAGGTGCCGGGATGCTCCACCCCCGAGCTTGAGTGGGCGGTGAGCCCCCGTACATGGGTCTCGTAGATGACGCAGTGCCGCAGGGGATAGTTGAGGGGCCGGTCGCCCTCCCAATCGTACTCGTCGTCCACCACCACGCATTTGGGTACGTAGGCCGCGTCGTCCTCCTCGGAGAATCCGAGGTCCGCCTCGGGCCGGCCGGGGACGTAGGCCCGGGCCCGGGAGAGGTCCCAGGTGACTTCCCCGGTCAAGGCCTTGGCGTAGGGATCTACCAGGGCCTTGTTCGGGTTGAAGCGGAAGCCCCGCTCCGGGAGAAAGGGACCCTCCGCGCGGTAGAGGTAGAGGGCTCCGGGCGCCAGGCCCTCCACGAAGACGTGCCAGATGTCCCCGGTGCGGTTCTGGTGAGGATCGAGGTAAATTTCCCGGAAAGCCGCTTGATCCTCCGGGGACTCGTAGAGGCAGAGGGTCATCGCCAGGGCGTTGCGGGAAAAGACGGCGAAGTTCACGCCCCCGTCCAGGGGCTGAGCCCCGAAGGGGCGGGGGTGTCCGGGCCGTACGGTCAGGTCGTTCCTGGGCAAGGGGACTCCTCGATTGAATACGGCGCAGTATAGCACGCCGCGGCGCGGGAGAGCGCGCAATCCGTATCGCCCGGAAGCCCGCGGCCGGATCGGCGCCCTCGTCAGCTCCCGAGAACCCGGAGGCGGGATCGGGCGGCCTCGGCGCGCAGGGCCGCCTCCTCGGGGGTGTCCGCCACGGCGGTCAGGTGCCCCATCTTGCGGAAGGGCCGGACCTCCCGCTTGCCGTAGAGGTGTACGGTCACCCCGGGCACCGCCAGAGCCTCCGCCAGGCCCTCGTATTCGGGGGTTCCGGCGGCCCCGGGGGCGCCCAGGATGTTCAGCATCCGGGCGGGCCGGAACTGCTCGGTCGAGGCCGGGGGAAGGCCCGCCAGGATCCGGAAGTACTGCTCGAACTGGCTGGCCGCGCAGGCGTCCTGGGTGAAGTGGCCGGAGTTGTGGGGCCGCGG
>JBGSPT010000228.1:0-8249 GCA_041738475.1 Treponematales bacterium | reverse complement strand
CCGTAGGCCGGCCCCGCTCCGTCATCCGGAGCCAATCGAAGGGACATCGGCTCCGGGGCCAGGGTCAAAAGGGCGCGGAGGGCGAAGCGCATACCCGGGGCTCCGGCTGCGGCCGCATCCTCGGCGAAATCCAGGTATGCCGGCACCGAGCCGGGCACCCGTCGGGCCAGGCTTGCCAATTCCCGGAACAGCCCGGACAGGGCCCCGGGATCCAGCCGATCCAGCCGGGGTTCCAGGATGGATTCCAGCAGTTTGGCCTGGTTCAAGGCATCCGCCCGGATCCGGGCCAGACCGGGACCAGAGCCTCCGTTCCAGGTGCCCTCTACCCCGGAGGCGAGCATGGATCGTATGCTATCCGCGTCCCCGAGGCCCGCCGAAGCGGTCCGGGCCTGACGTACCGCGTCGAAGTACCGGGACTCCAGGGAGTTCCAGGCCTCCAGGGATGCGTCCAGCCGGGTCAGGACCTGGCGCGCCCTCTGAGCTTCCTTGGAGGGCAGAAATCCCAACGCGTCGGGAAGGGCTTCGGGGACAGAGCTCAAAAAAAGCAGGCCCATGGCGAGCAGGATCCCCCGGGAGCGGGGTTTGCTCCTCGTTCGTTCTTCCCGGCGGCGCATCAGCGGGAGCCCTCGATGGCTCCCACATCCTTCCGCACCGGCTCCGGCCGGGCCGGATCCTCGGGCGGAATCGCGAGGGGATAGGCGCCTCCCTCCCCGACGGAACCCGACGGCAGCAGGGGGAGGCCCGAGCTGCCCGGGGCATCGGAGCTTCTGAAGGTTTCGGGGAAGTTGAGCCCGTCCGGGGGTGCGGCTACGAGATTGAGGGCGTCCACCGTGACGGCGGTACGGGGCCCCTCCAGATAGGTCCGGAATCCCGACAGCGCGTTCCGGACTACGGATCCCCGCTGAGGGGCCTCCTTTGTCCGTAAGAGGATGCCGAGCCCGGAACCGTCCAGCAGAACCGAATTCCCGAGACGGAGGGTGGCGTATGCCAGATCCAGGAACACGACGGGCCCGCCCCGCAGGACCGCCGTGGAGTGAAGCACGTCGATCTTCCCGCCCTCCACGGAGGCGAAGGTCAGGGGGCCCGCGCAGTCCAGGTCCGCGGAGGTCATGTACAAGGCCGCCTGGGACTCCTCGAACCGGAAGACTTCGCAGAATCCGGAACCCCGGCTGTTGATGTACGAATCGCGAAGCCGGAACCGCGTGCCCACCCCACGGACCAGGGTAAATCCTCCGGAGGTGCGGCTTTCGGATCTCATCCGGGCGATTTCCGCGGATCCGCCGGCGAGGGAGAACGCGGTCAGATACCCCAGGGATTCCTTGGCGAATATCTTCACCCCCCGGACCCGGGTCGTCCCTCCGACAGCTTCCACAATCCGGGCGAAGAGGGCGCCGGAGACTTCGATCTCCGAATCGGCCAGGTCGAGGGAGGAATCCCGGGTCCTGAACACCGCGAGCTCTCCCCTCGCTCGGAGCCGTATCGCAAGGCCGGATGCGGTGAAGGAACCTTCCGACACTTCGGCAAAGGTGGAATCCCCCGCCCAATCCGCGGTCACCGCCAGGTTCCGCAGTACCAGATGCACCCCCGGGACGATGAACAGGGGTCCCGGTATTCCCGCCGCTTCTATCACGCTGCGCCGTCCCGCCACGGATTCCCAGGACTCGTCGCAGCCGCCCAGGATCTCGATGTCCGCCTCCGCCCGCACGGGACTTCCGAGGGGTACGTCTCCCTGGACGCGGACGATGCGCCTGCCGGACCTCGAGGCCGCCTCCACGCCGGCGGAAATCGTGGCCAGGGGATTGCGGGGGCCCCCGCCGCCCGCATCGGATCCCCAGGACGCCACGTATACCGAGGCGCGGTCGATGCGGACCGACACGGGCCCCAGGGTCTCGGATCGGTTCCCCGCCTCGTCCACGGCGTAGGCGTACACTTCGTAGGCCCGGGGTCTGTCCCCGCTTCCTTCCAGGGTGACCGGTCCGGAATAATCCCGGTAGGCCGGCTCCGCGGGGTTTCCCTTTTCGAGCACCGCGAACCGGATGGTCCCCTCCCCCGGCTCGAAGGCGATGATCCGATCCTCCTCGTCCTCACCCGTCAGGCTTCCGGCGGACAGGCGGGGCGCCGGAGGCGGCGACCGGTCCACGGTGAACTCCGCAAACCGCTCGTCGGAACCGACCGCCTCGGGACCGGAATCCGAAAATGCCCGGAACCGCAGGGAGTACCGGATATCCTTTCCCTCCGCTCCGGGAAATGATACTTCTTCGGTCAGTAGGGGCGAGGAGGAGGAGACGGGAGGCGGAAATTCATCGGTGGAAACCTCGTACCGGACGAAGGACCCCGGGACGGCCCTCGGCCGGACATCCCGGCTCGTCCTGCCCTTCTCCGGAAGGCCCGAGAGCTCAGGCAGGACAGGCTGGTTCGGGGGAACCAGGGTCAGGGACCTCACTTCTGATACGGCCCCGGCAGGACCCACGGCCCGGTACCGGACGGCCACCCCTTCGGATCCCTGGGGGGCGGGGACGGAAATCGGAAGCGCGTACGGCGTGAAGGGACCTGAGCCCACCGCGACCTCGATCAGGAAGGGGGAGGGTTCCCAGGTCAGGAGGATCGTGCGTGTCCCAGGGGGATAGAGGACAACCGGCTCGGCGGGGACGGGGGGCGGCTTCCCGGGATCCTCGAAGGCGAACCGGACCTCGACACCCTTGGGCGCCCGGACGAGAGTCCCGCCTTCCCAGCGGGCGTAGCGGATCACCAGGGGACCTACCCATCCGACGGGGGCGCTCAGTTCCAGGACGGCCTCCCCGCCCGCGGAGGAAAGTTCCGAGTAGTATCCCGGATCGGAGGGATCCCGGGGATTCACAGCGGCGAAGATCCGGGCGCCCTCCTGCGCCGGAAACACGACGGTAGCCGACCCGGGAGCCTTCCGTTCGATCCGGTGTTCCAGGTCCGCCCCCTCGGTCACCGCGGGCCCCGGGGCCTTCGCGGATTCCGCCGCCCTTGGTCCCGAGGGCCGGGGTTCCACGACATACCGGGCCGTGGAGATGGGCCCCGGATTCCCGGCGGAATCGACGGCGTAAGCCGACAAGGTCCACGCCCGGGTCCCGTCCCGGGGCCGTTCCATCGACGGCGGCCGGTCGGGATCATAGGGCAAAAAGCCCCGGGACGGCCGATCCAGGGCTTCCAGGGAATAATAGATCGCGGCACCGGGCTCCGAGGCAAGCTTGATTTCCGCGGGCCCCTCGTAGGACCCCTGGGGGGGCGAGATCGAGGGGGCGGGCGGGGGAAGCCGGTCGATCACGTAGACGGCCTCGGCCTCGAACCGCTCGGATCCCCGGGCTGCGCGCACCTGCAGAACGTAGGTCCGCTCCTCCCTCGGAAGGGCCGTCAGGTCCAGGGGACCCGTGAGGGGACGCCAGATCCCGTCTCCGGCTTCCCGGAACCGGTATTCCCCGGAGGCCCCCGACGGCAGGACAGCGCTGACCCGGGCGGAGGAGTACCTCCCAGGGGCGGGCATCCAGACCGGATTCACGTCCTGGGCGGCCGCGAGGCCCGCGATCAGGGAAAGGGCCAGAAACGGGGCGGCTCGGCTTCGCATCGCTACTTTTTGAGGACCTTGAGTATGTCCTTAAGCTCCGGGTCCTCCGGATAGTAGTGGGTCTGGAGCTCCTGCTCGGACAGGCCCACGAGCTCGTGGCTCATGTAATGGATCCAGACCTCGTCTTCCGGGGAGGCCACCTCGATCTTGCGGCAGTAGTAATCCGGCCGTATGGGCAGCTCCTCCTCCCGATACTTGGCCGCCTTGTAGTCGTGGACCGCCACCTTGATGTCCGTCCGGGGAATGCCTTTCTCCAGGAGTATCTCGACGAGGTGGTTGATGGTACGGCCGGAGTCGTAGATGTCGTCCACCAGAAGGACCCTGTCCCCGTGGCGGAGATATTCGGGGCTGTAGGTCCATCCGTCGATCCGGACCTGCTCGTGAGCCTGGACGTCGGTGTAGGAATGGGCGACCACGGCGGCGTAGAAGACGGGCCTGTCGGACTTCCGGACGATCTTGAAGTACTCGGAGATCACGTTTCCCAGGTACGCCCCTCCCCGGAGGGAAACGTAGATGATGTCCGGCACGAATCCATCCGCGTGGATGCGGTGCGCCAGTTTCAGTGCGTTATTGCGGACCGTATCGTAGGGCAGGAATTCCTTGCGCATGGGCCGTCCTTTCGCGGATCGATCGTCTAACAGGGTGTTGAAAAAGGCTATAGAGCCTTTTTCAACACTACCTTAATGTCGCAATTGCGTAGAGAACCGTTAGGTTCATCGCGAGCAAGCTCGCGGAGCAATTGCATAGCAGGTTGTTGAAATGCCTCGAGTATTTCAACAACCTGCTAGGGCTCCTTCCGATCCTCCGCCCGGGTCCCGGGACCCGCGGCCCGCCAGGGATGGAGCCGCCCCGAAAATCCGGGACAGCCCCAATTTTAGCCTTACTTGCGAATGTAGGCAAGGGAAGACAGGGTCTGTCCTTCCCGAAGGAAGTTGAACTGTATCTTGGAATCCTTCGGCTCGTTCAGAGCCTTGTAGAATTCCGCCGCGTTCCGGACTTTGCGCTCGTTGACCTCCTGCACGATATCTCCGGGCTTCATCCCGATGGTGTCCGCGGGAGTCTTGGCGATCACGTTGGACAGGTACACCCCCGCGGTCCCCTTGGGCACCCGGCCCTCGGGGATCCCCTCGGCCTCAAGGGAAACGACCTCGAGCCCCGGGAAAAGCTTGGAGTTGTCCGAAACGGCCCCGTCCTGGCGGGCTTCGATGGTGACCGTGACGCTCTTGGACTTCCCCTCCCGCAGGATGCCGAACTCGGCCTTCTTCCCGACCGGAAGGTCCCCGACCTGTCGGACCAGCTGATCCACCGAGGCCACGGCCTTTCCGTTCAGGGTTACCACAAAGTCGCCGGGGAGGATCCCGCCCTTGTCGGCGGGACTTCCCAGGTAGAGGTTGCTGATGAAGGCTCCCCTGCGGCCATCCAGACCCATCTCCCGTGCCGTGGCCTTGTCCGCCTCCCGGAGGAGGACCCCGAGCCACCCGTACTCGACCTTTCCCCGGCCGATGATGTCCTCCATGCCCTTGCGCAGGTTGTTGATGGGCAGGGAGAAGCCCAGGCCGATGTTCCCGCCGCTGGGGGAGGCGATCCAGGTGTTGACCCCCACCACCTCTCCCCGGATGTTCACCAGGGCTCCTCCGGAGTTGCCCCGGTTGATGGCCGCGTCGGTCTGGATGAAGTCGCTTATGTTGCCGTCCGGGCCGCCCGAGCGGTTCAAGGCGCTCACGATGCCGGCGGTCACGGAGGAGAAGAGCCCGAAGGGGCTGCCGATGGCGATGGCCCAGTCCCCGACCTTGAGCTTGTCGGAATCCCCGAGCCGGGCGATCCGTATGCTTTCGGGATCGTCGACCGTGAATTTCACGACCGCCATGTCCTTGCGCTCGTCCTTGCCGACAAGCTCGCCCTTGAACTCCCGTTCGTCGTGGAGTTTGACGGTGATCTCCGAAGCGTTGCCCGCCACGTGGGCGTTGGTCAGGACGTAGACGGTCTTTCCTTCCCTGCGGACCAGGATCCCGGAGCCCAGGCCCTGTTCCCGGTATTCCCGGGGGGCCGGGGAGCCCTGTCCGTCCTCCTGGGGACCGAAGAAGAACCTCCAGGGGAACTCATCGGGGCTCGGAGCCTGGGCGGTCTTCGTCTCCACCACGGACAGTTCCACCACCGAGGGAAGGACCGCCTCGGCGACCCGGTTGAAGGCCGTCTGGAGGGATTCCGCATAGGTCAGGGCCGCGTCCTCGGTCACCAGGCCCGGTCCGGGACCTTCGGCGTACACGACCGCGGGCGCCCGGGACCGGGCTGTCAGGGAGACGAAGGCCGCGGAAAAGCCTATAAGGATGCCCAGAAGGACCAGGTTGATCAGAAAAAAGTTCCTTGAGCTTAGCTTGTCTCGAAGCGACATGGCATACTCCTTGCGTGCGTCTCGTTCGCTTTCGATACAATATACTAACGGACGGCCGAAATGGTTACACGGGACGCTCCTACCAGGAGGTCAGGACTTCGGGGCCTTCGGGGAGGATGGCGACGGTATGCTCGAAATGGGCGGATGGCTTTCCGTCCGCGGTGACCACGGTCCAATCGTCGTCCAGGGTCTCCACGTCGTCCGTCCCGAGGTTGATCATCGGCTCGATGGCCAGGACCATGCCCGGGACGATGCGGGGGTTGGGACCCGCCCCCACGTAATTGGGCACCTGGGGATCCTCGTGGGGGGAAAAACCCACCCCGTGGCCGCACCACTGCCGTACGATGCCGTATCCCCGGCTGCGGGCGTGCCCGTAGACCGCCCGGGAGATATCGTGGATGCGCCCGCCCACCCGGATCGCGGCGATCGCCCGTTCCAGGCATTCCCGGGTCGTACGGAGGAGATCCTCCAGCCCTGCGGATATCCGTCCCACGGGAACCGTGATCGCGGCGTCTGAAAAGTAACCTCCCAGGTCGATCCCGCAGTCCAGACCCACGAGGTCTCCGCTCTTGAGCCTCCGGGATCCCGGAATGCCGTGGATGACCTCCTCGTTGACGGATACGCACAGGGAGGCGGGATATCCGTTGTAGCCCAGGAACGCGGGCCTCCCTCCGGCCTTCAGGATGAACGTCCGGGCAAAATCGTCCAGATCCCGGGTCGTGACCCCTTCCCGGACCTGTGGACGGAGCTCCGCGAACAGCCGGGAAAGGAGGCTGCAGGATTCCCGAATCCCGCGTATCTGTTCCTCGTTCTTCAACTTCAGCATGGATACCTCTTTCGTAGGGATTACCGGGCCGCCAGGAGGCGCAGGGCTTCCGCGTAATCCGGCTTGGCTTCCAGGGCCGCGGACCAGGCGTCCCGGGCCTGCCGCCGCTCTCCAAGGGCCGCCAGTTCCTTGCCCGTCTCGGTCAAGGCGCGCGCCCGATCCTCGGGGTCCTCGGACACGGAAGCGGCGATTCGGAACCGCTCGGCCGCCCGGGACTGGTCGCCCGAGGCCGAATACAGCACACCGAGGGCGAAGGGGGCTTCCGGGCCGTCCGAGGCCGGTCCGTCCCGCTCGATGAGGGCCGCGGCTTCGGAGTTCCGGCCTTCCAGTATGAGGGACAGAGCTTCCAGGTACCAGGGTCGCCCGAGATCAATGCCCCGGACCTTGAGCTGCCGATACGCCTCCGCGGCTTCCGCGAACCGCTCCGCTTCGGCCAGGATCCCCAGCGCCCAGGCTTGTACATAGGCATCCTCCGGGAAGGAGTTGGCCAGTTCCGTCGCCTTCGGCGTACGGCTCTCCCCGGGTTTCAGCCGAAAACCGATCTCCGCCGCCAGAACCGCCGACCTGGGATCGGCGGCCAGGTCCGCCCGGGACCCCAGCTCCTCCAGGGCCGGCTCCTCCCGCCCCGTCCGGGCCAGATGGGAGATCCGCGCCCGCAAGGCCTCGGAGTCCGAGGGAAAGGCCGCGGACATGGCGTCGTACCAATAGTCGGCACCCCCGGCCTCGTCCTCCAGGGACGCGAGGGCGGCATATACCTTCCAGGAGTAGTCCGGATCGGACCGGACCAGGTCGAGGAGGTACTCCCGGGCCCATTCCGGCTCGCCCAGGAGAAGGGCCGCCTCCGCCCTGCGCTCCAGGTCCCTTCCCTCGGAGGGACGGACGGGATCCGAGAGCAGGGAGGACAGGACTCCCGCGTCCCAGGCCAGGTCCGGATCGGGCTGCGCCCCGAGTTCCACGGCCCTGCGCAGGAACCATGCGGCCCCTTCCCTGTCCCCTCCGCCCATCCTCAACAGGGCCGCATTAATCGCGGGCTCTCCCCTGCCCGAGGCCTCCGCGACCCGGAGGAGGGCATCCTCCCCGCCCTCCGAGAAAAGGCTCCCTCCGGTCCTGCGGTACTCCCGCAGAAAGGCTTCCGCGAACCAGGACGCCCGGAGAAGGGGATCCAGGGGGACCGGAAAGAGCTCCAGGGCGTCCCCGGGGCGTCCTGCGTCCAGGTATGCCCCGCATGCCGCCAGGGCGATGTCCTCGTAGGTCGGGAATTCCTTCCGTGCTTTGTCCGCGACGAGAGCCGCCAGGGCGGGATTTCCGGTGCGCTCCGATGCCCGAAAGGCCCGGGACAGGAGGCGCAGCCAATCCGAGGAAGTCCCGGCCCGGCGGGCCCCCGCGTCCAGAAGACGGGCGAGCCGGACCGGATCTTCACCCTCCGCATCCAGGCGGGC
>JBGSPT010000226.1:0-1790 GCA_041738475.1 Treponematales bacterium | reverse complement strand
CCGCGGCCGCGGCCCTGCAGATCCAGGGCATCCCGAGGCATTCCGGAGGGGCCTCCCGGATCAACATCGGGAAGATCTCGGGAGGCACGGGGCGGAACGTCATCCCCGAGCACGCCTTCCTGGCCGTGGAAACCCGGGGGCAGACCTCGGAGATCAACGAGTACATGGCTTCCGAGGCGATCCGGATCGCCGAGGGGGTCGGCCGGTCCTACGACGTCCGGGTCCGGGCAGAGAAGATGGGAGAGGCCTCGGACGCCCGGGGCGATCCCGACCTGGCGAAGCTGGCCGCCGAGTGCGCCCTGGAAGCCGGGTATGATAGGGCGGTGGAAGATCCCCTGCCCCTGGGGGGCAGCGAGGATTTCAGCTTCATGATGAACCGCGTGGCCGCCCGGGGAGGCAAGGCCCTCTTCGTCGTGCTGGGAACCAAGCTGGCGGACGCCCACCACGCCCCGAAGTTCGACATCCGGGAGGAGGACCTGCCCTTGGGAACCCTCGCGTTCGCTCGCCTGGCGGAGCGCCTGACGGCCGGGCGGGGCATGAGACGGCCCGGATAGGCGGAGGGCCGGAACACCCGGTATACTGCCACCATGAAGGTGAAAATAGGGCTCGTCGGCCCCGCCGACTCCCTCGAACGCATAGTCCAGGCTGCTCATCGGTACCAGGATTCCGTGGAGCTCATCCCCCGGGTCTACAGACTCAAGGAGGAGAGCCCCCGGCTGACCCGGGAGCTGGCACCGGACTGCGACGTCATCCTCTTCTCCGGGGTCGTGCCCTACCGCATCGCCGCCCTGGCCAACGTGACATCCAAGCCTTTACAATATTTCCCGGGTATCGGAATGAGCTTAGTCCGACCACTCTGGGACATGAGGCAGAAAAACCAGGCATTCGACCGGATCAGCATAGATTCCTTCGCGGAGCAGGACGTGATAGAGGTGGCCGACGAACTCGGCATACGCTTCAAGACGATCCGGATCGTGGAATACTGGGAGACCGCGTCCTACGAGGAACTCGCGGACGCCCATGAACGCCTGTACCGCGAAGGGGAAACGGACGTGGCCCTTACGGGCCTGCGGAGGACCGCGGAGCTCCTCCTGGAGCGGGGCGTCCCCTGCCATCGTATCTATCCCACCCAGCACACCATCCGGGAATGCATCGAAAAGGCGGTCTACATCGGCCAGAACAACCGGCTCCGGGCCTACCAGACCGCGGTCTTCATCTTCCAGCTCCGCCGCGGCGCAGCCTCGGCCTCGACGGCCTACGACTTCCTCCGGGTCAAGAACGCCTTCGAGCGTCTCCTGATCGACTTCGCCAACGGGGTTTTCGGCTCCGTGTTCCCCTTCGGATACAGCGAGTACATCCTCTTCTCCACCCGGGGCGCCACGGACGAAGCCCACTGGCTGTCCACCCTCTTTTCGTCCGCCGGAAGGGAGGGCATCCCCTTCTGCGCCGGTCTGGGGTACGGCACCACGGCCTACAACGCGGAGGCCAACGCCCGCAAGGCCCTGAACCGCGCCTGCGGCGCCAAGGACTCCAGCCTCTACTCGGTGGACGTGGACGGGGAGATCTGCGGCCCCCTGGAGAGCTCAGGTTCGACCCGGTACAACCTGGCGGAGAGCGACGCGGACATCCTGGCCACGGCCCGGGCCTCGGGCATGAGCCCCGCCCACGTCTCCAAGATCCGAGCCCTGGTGCGCAGTTCCGGGCGCAGCCGTTTCGACGTGGACGAATTCGCTGCGGGCCTGGATGTGAGCCCCCGGAGCGCCCGGCGGATCCTCCAGGGCCTGATCGCC
>JBGSPT010000223.1:0-3785 GCA_041738475.1 Treponematales bacterium | reverse complement strand
CCCCTCCGCGGTGGCCGTCGCCTACGCCTTCGGGATCGGCGCGATCTTCTGGTGGGCGGGCGTGGGAATACGCATGCTGCGGAAGCGGACCTGACGAGCCTTGGAACCAGAATTCCGACAGGATCTACAGGATGGATCAGGATGAACAGGATAAGGATCCAGATATCTTATATTTGAAACTCCAATCCTGTTCATCCTGTCTCAATCCTGTTCATCCTGTCAAATATATACAGAAACCGTCTATCCTTTCACGGCCCCCATGGTCAGGCCTTTCACCACGTACTTCTGGAAGATCATGGTCAAGAGAATCGCCGGGGCCATGATGGCCACCGCCGCTGCCATGACGGCGCCCCAGTCCACCTCGGCGTAGGACACGAAGTTGTAGACCGCGATGGGCAGGGTCTTGGTCCTCTCCATGCTGAGGACCTGGGAGAACATGAAGTTGTTCCAGGAGAAGATGAAGGACAGGGTGATCGCGGTCACGATTCCCGGGGACGAGACGGGCAGGATGATCGACAGGAAGGCCCGCTGGCGGGTCGCCCCGTCCACCATCGCGGACTCCTCCATCTCGACGGGGATGGTCTCGAAGTAGCTGGACATGATCCACACCACGATGGGCAGGGCTATGAGCATGTGGGAGAGGATCAGGGCCGCGTAGCTGTCCATGAGCTTGAGCCGGGAGAAGATGATGTACCAGGGCATCAGGAAGGAAATGCCGGGCATCAGCCGGGCCACCAGGATCAACACGGACAGTTTCTTCTGCTTGAACCGGGCGATGGAATAAGCCGCGGGCAGGCCCAGGAGCAGGGAGAAGCCCACAGAGGTGAAGCCCACGATGGATGAGTTGACGAAGTATTTAAGGAAGTTCTGCTCCTGAAAAACCTTTCGATAGTTCTCCAGGATCGGGCTGAACAGGAACCTGGGCGGCCAGGCGATGATGTCCACCTGGGTCTTGAAGGACGAGGCCAGCATCCAGACGAAAGGAAAGAGAACGGGGCCCGCGATCAGGATCAGGGCGAGGGCGAATCCGAGCTTCCGCAGGGGATGGAGTTTCACGGCGGCCCCCTACAGCTCGAAGCGGCGCCGGAGCCGCATGATCAGGGCGCTCAGGGTGAGCACCAGGAGGAAGAGGAAGACCAGGATCACCGAGGACTGGCCCATCCGGAAGTACTCGAAGCTGTACTTGAAGGCCATGACATTGAGGGTCTCCGAGGCGTAGCCGGGCCCTCCGCCGGTCATGGCGTAGATGATGTCGAAGGTCTTGAGGGCGTCGATGGCCCGGAGGATCATGGCGGTCAGGAGGGTCGGGGCTATCATGGGCAATGTGATCCGGAAGAAGATCTGGATTCCCGTGGCGCCGTCCACCCGGGCGGACTCGTAGGGCTCCGGGGAGAGCCCCGCCAGGCCCGCAAGCACGATCAGGGTGATCATGGGGGTCCACTGCCAGATGTCCACCAGGGCCAGGGAGGGGATGACCGTGGACGCCCCGGACACCCAGGCCTGGCGGGGCAGGCCGAAGAGGGACAGGACGTAGTTGGCCAGACCGATGGTTGGGTCGTAGAAGAGGTTCCAGACGATGCCGATGGCCACCGGGGTGGCCACCAGGGGCAGGAGCAGGATCAGCTTCATGAAGCCCTTGCCCCGGAACTTGCGGTTCAGGAGGAGGGCCAGGCCCAGGCCCAGGAGGGTCTCCGCGGTCAGGGCCAGGGCCGTGAAGGAGAAGGTCCGCCCCAGGGCATCCAGGAAGCGCGGCTCCCGGAGCACCCGGAGGTAGGATCGAAAACCCACCAGGGCGAAGGGCATCCCTGAGGTCAGGTTCCAGTTGCTGAAGGAAAGGAATAGGGTGTAGAGGACCGGGAAGACCATCATCACGACTACGAAGGCCACCGCTGGGAGGGGAAAGAGGACGTTCAAGTGCCGTTCCAGGATACCGCTCTTCCGCATGGCCCCTCCGAAAAAATCCAGGACTCACCACGGAGGGCACGTCCGGCCGGCCTGAGCCGGACGGACGGCGCCGAAGCGAGCTTCGGCGAAATACCCGGACGGGCAGCTCGACGAAGCCCGAAGGGCTTCGTTGCCGCCAGGCTGTCCTTAGGACAGCCTGGCGCGACTCCGTGGTGTATTCCTATTAACCTAGTACACTCCGAACTCGCCGGTGTCCTCGAGGAGCTCGTTCACCGCCCGGACCTTGTCCTTGGCCAGCTGTTCCAGCTTGGTCGAGGTGCCCGCGGTGTTGATGGACTCGATGATCACCTCGCCGATCAGATCCCGGGCATTCCCGACGGCGCTCATGTAGGGCCGGTCGTAGGGATAGCCGTTCTTGGCCGCGAAGGCCTGGGAGGCCACGAGCTCGGGATTGGCCTTGGCGCGGACCTCGGGATCCGCCCAGGCGGAGTTCCGGGCCATGGTGATGTTGGCGATAAGGCCCTTCTTCGCGAGTTCCTTGCTGGTCGCCCACTTGATGAAGTCCATGGCCAGGGCCTTGTTCTTGGACTGGCGCGCCACGGCCATGCCCCAGGACACGACGATGAAGGGGCTGGAGGCCTTGGGTCCCGCGGGGAGGTTGGCGATCCCGACGTCCGCGGCCTTGACCTGGCTCTTGGCGGGGTCGACGATCTGGCCGTAGAAGACCGAGGCGTCGGTCCACATGGCCACCTTGCCGGCTTGGAACAACGGCATGATGTTCTCCCAGGACATGGAGGTCACGCCGGTGGGTCCGTAGTTGGCCAGCATCTTCCCGTAGAACCGGACGGCGTCCAGGGCTTCCTTGCTGTTAAATACAGCCTTGCCCTTGTCCAGGTAGCGGCCGCCGTAGTTGTAGATGTAGGAGGAGAGCTGGGTCACCGCGGCGGCGCCCTTGCCCCGGGACGCGAATCCGGCGATATCGGCGGTCTTGAGGGCCTTGGCCGCGACCTCGAGCTCCGCGAAGGTCGTGGGGACCTTGAGCCTGGCCTTGGCAAGGAGGTCCTTCCGGTAATAGAGGACCTGCCACTCCGTCACCAGGGGCACGAGGTAGGGCTTAGTCCCGAAGCGGGCGATGCCCATGGCGCTCTCGGGATAGTCCGAGAAGTCGTAGCCCGCCAGGGGCTCGTACCACCCGTTCTTGTAGAACATCTTCCCTTCCTGCAGGGGCCGGGTCATGAAGACGTCCACGGTTGAGGAGTTCGTGGCGAACTCGGTGGTCAGCTTGGTGGTCAGCTGGCTTTCCTGCAGGCTCTCGACGTTGACCTTGACGCCGGATGCCTTTTCGTACTCGGCGATCACCGTCTTCAACAGGTCCCCGTAGGGATGGTTGGCCAGGAGCACGCGGATCTCCTTGGCCTGGGCGGACGCGCCCAGGGCTACCGCGGCCAGAAGAACGAGGGCGATGAACTTGGACTTCATAGATTCCTCCTTAGGAATCGCACGCTTCAATCGATTTCGAAAGCCGTTCGCCGTCGAAACCATTTCGATTATCATGTTCGATTTTTGCGCCTGTCAAGCGAAACCGAAGGGCCGCAATTCCGCCGTCCCCTGTTGGAGAGCCCGGGATTTTCCTCTAGAATGAGGGGACGGTGTCCGGAGCCCGGAGGTCCGGCGCGTCCGGGAGGTTCCCATGAAAGCCCTGGTCCTGGAAGAATACAAGAAGTTAGCCTACCGCGACGTCCCCGACCCGGAACTGCGGGGACCGAAGGATGTGATCGTCCGGGTCGAGGCCGCGGCCGTCTGCGGTTCCGACGTCCACGGCATGGACGGGTCCACGGGCCGCCGCAGGCCCCCGGTCATCATGGGCCACGAGGCCGCGG
>JBGSPT010000151.1:0-7698 GCA_041738475.1 Treponematales bacterium | reverse complement strand
CGCGCCCCGCCCGGTCGTTCCGCCTCCAGCGTTCGGCCCCCTGCCCTTCCTTCTCGGCCGGAGCCGTCCCAGGTAGAGGGCCTCGACCTTGGCCCGGGCCCAGGGGGTACGCCGCAGGAAGGCCAGGCTGGAGCTCACGCTGGGGTCGCTGGAAAAACACCGGACGGGGATGCGCTGGGCCAGGCCTTCCCAGCCGTATTTCTCCACCAGGAGCAGGAGGATCGCCTCCAAGGTGAGTCCGTGGAGGGGGTTGTTGGGCTGGTCCTCGGGCATGGGTACAGTATACCGAAGGCGGACCCGGCCCGCCAGGCGGGGGCCGGCCAGGTCCGTATCCGGGTGTCCCGGCCAGCCTCCCCTTGATACCCTTCGCTTCTTTCCGTAGAATCAGACGCCCGACGGCAGGACCGACAAGGGACTCCACGCCTGCCCCGCGGGGTATTCGACGAAACGAGGTATCCATGAAACCCGTCCAGATCGCGATCCTGGGCTTCGGCACCGTGGGATCCGGCGCCTACCGCATCCTGAGGGATCACGGGACGGCCATCGCCCGCCGGGCGGGCTGTCCTATCGAGGTCAAGAAAATTCTGGTTCGGGACGCGTCCCGTGCTCGGACCGTGCCCGCCCCGGAGGGCGTCCTCACGGAGAACGTGGAGGAGATCCTGTCGGACCCCGGAATCCGCATCGTCGTGGAGGCGATGGGCGGCGAGGAACCCGCCCTGGGATACACCCTCGCGGCCCTGGAGGCGGGCAAGGACGTGGTGACCGCCAACAAGCTGGTCCTGGCCCTTCACGGCCGCAGGATCTTCGAGGCCGCCCGGAAAGCCGGGCGGAGGATAGCCTTCGAGGGGGCCGTCGCGGGGGGCATCCCCGTGATCCGGGCCCTGCGGGAAGGCCTGACGGCGAACAATATTCAGCGCATCACGGGCATCCTGAACGGTACCACCAACTTCATCCTCTCCGCCATGACGGACCGGGGCGTGGAATACGCGGACGCCCTCCGGGAAGCCCAGTCCCTGGGTTACGCGGAGGCGGATCCGTCCGCGGACGTGGACGGCTTCGACGCGGCCTACAAGCTGGCCATCCTGGCCTCCCTGGGCTTCGAGGGTTTCGTCGACCCCGGACGGATCTCCCGGAAAGGCATCTCCACCGTGACAGCCCAGGACATTGCCCTGGCGGACCGCTTCGGGTACCGGATCAAGCTTCTTGCAGGGGCGGAACGGACGGACGCAAAGCTCCACCTTTCCGTGACCCCCAGCCTGGTTCCCAAGGGGCATCCCCTGGCCAACGTAAACGGAGCCTACAACGCGGTCGCCATCGAGGGAGACTCGGTGGGACAGCTCATGCTGTACGGCAAGGGCGCGGGAGACCTCCCCACGGGAAGCGCCGTGGTATCGGACATCATCGAGCTGGTCCGGTTCCCGGACCTCTCGGAATCGGAAATCATATCCTCCGACAAGGAGATGGAGCTCTCGGACTCAACGGCCCGCCCCTCGGAATACTACGTCCGCCTCCTGGTCAAGGACCTCCCCGGCGTCCTTGGACAGATCGCCACCATGCTGGGCGTGCACGGGATCAGCATCGCCACGGTCACCCAGGAACTGGACAACGCGGGACGGGCTACCCTGTTGATCTTCACCCACGAGTGCGAACGTTCCGCCGTGGAGGCCGCCTCGGGCACCCTGCGGACCATGCCCTTCGTCCTGACCATCGCGAACGTCCTGCCCCTCTGGGCGGACGCCCGGGCATGAGGCCCGGACACGGATTCTCCGCGATCTTTTTGTTGCGATTTCCCGGATATGTGCGATCCTTCTAGCCATGGAAGAACTGAAGAGGACGGGGCTCGGGGACAAGGCCAGGCTTTTGGCCGCGCTGACGGTGCTGCTGCTGGCGGGGTTCCTGGGGACAGGATACTTCGCCTTTCTGGCGGCCCGTGATTCCATCCGCGGGAACATCGAGAAGAACGACCTTCCCGTAGCCGCGGAATCCGTGTACGCCCGGCTCCAGAAGGACCTGGTCGAGCCCGTCTTCGTGTCTTCCATGATGGCCAACGACACCTTCCTGCACGACTGGATCGTGGGGGGGGAAAAGGATCTGTCCGCAGTCGTGCGTTACCTTTCGGAGATCAAGACCCGGTACGGGGCGTTCACGGCCTTCTTCGTGTCCGAGCGCACGGGGCGGTACTATTATCCCGAAGGAGTCCTCAAGACCGTCTCTCCGACGGAGCCCCGGGACGAGTGGTATTACCGGGTCCGGGGGATGTCCGGGCCCTACGAGCTCAACGTGGATCCGGACCTGGCAAACGCGGACGCCCTGACCATCTTCATAAACTACCGGGTGATCGATGCGGACGGAACCTTCCTGGGCGCGGCGGGGGTCGGCTTGGCCGTCGACTCCATGACCCGGATGGTTGCGACCCTGAAAAGCGAGTACGGGACCAACGTGTACTTCGTGGACAAGTCGGGCGGCATCGTCGCCGGGGAACCCCTCGGCGGCTCCGGATCGGGGGATCCGGCCCTGGCTCCCATCTACCGGCGAGACCTTCGGGTGGGGCCGGGTTCCTACCGGTATCGAAACGGTTCGGAAGACATCCTCCTGTTTGTGCGGTGGCTTCCCGAGGTCGGCTGGTTCCTCTTCGTGGAACGACCCGAGGACGAGGCGATAGCCGGCGCGCGCCGGGCTTTCTACCTCAACCTGGTCCTATACGTTCTCATCCTGATCCTGGCCCTCCTGGCCGCCGGATTCACGGTCAACCGGTTCCAGAGCCGGCTGGAGCGAACCGCCTCCTACGATCCCCTGACGGGGGCCATGAACCGCCTGGCCTTCCAGGCCGTGGCGGACCATTCCATCCGGGAAGCCCGGCGGGACGGGAAGCCCCTGTCTGTGGTGCTCTTCGATATCGACCATTTCAAGGCCGTGAACGACACCCTGGGTCACGCCGCCGGCGACGAGGCCTTAAAATCCGTGGCCCGGACCTGCGGGCAGGCCCTCCGCGCCTCCGACCTCCTGTGCCGCTGGGGCGGGGAGGAGTTCCTGGTGCTCCTGCCCGGCAGCGGACCGGACGGAGGGGCCTTTGCTGCGGAAAAACTCCGGACCGCGGTTTCGACAGCCGCGGTCGGCCCCGGGAACCGGACGGTGACGATCAGCTCGGGAACCGCGACGATCCGGGAGGGGGAGGATCTGTCCTCCCTGGTCCAGCGGGCGGACGAACGCCTGCTGGAGGCCAAACGGGCGGGCAGGAACCGCGTAGTGCGCGGGGACTAGGGGTATCTTGATCGGAATCGGCGGAATTATCGTTGCGCCCCTCCGGTTCCCGGCGTATACTGGCGATTCTCGAGATATCAGGAGGTTTTCGTGAGCGGTACGGCGAAAGCGGAATCCGGAACCCCGGTCCTGGGCATCCTGGGGGGCATGGGCCCCGAGGCGACGGCGGAATTCTTCCGCAGGGTAGTGGACGCCACTCCCGCATCCAAGGACCAGGAGCACATCCACGTCATCGTGAACTGCGATCCTTCCATCCCGGACAGGACCGCCCATATCCTGGGCAGGGGCCCGGACCCCCTGCCGGCCTTGATCGAGGCGGGAAAGCGCCTGGCCTCCGCGGGCGCGACGGTAGGTGCGATCCCCTGCATGACCGCCCATTATTGGCTGGAGGCTCTGAGCGCCGCCCTTCCCTTCCCCTTCCTCTCCGCCTTCGAGGAACTCGGCCGCCGGATCCGTTCCGACCACCCCGGAGCCAAGCGCATCGGCGTCCTGGCCACAACGGGCAGCATCCGGTCGGGACTCTACGAAAAGCACCTGGCCGATTGGCGCATCCACTTCCCCGACGAGGAAGCCCAGACCCGCTTCGTCATGGAGGCGATCTACGGCAAACACGGCATAAAGGCCGGGAATCGGGGGGAGGAACCCCGCAGGCTCATCCGGGAAGCCGGAAACCGCCTGATAGCCAGGGGCGCGGATATCCTGGTCGCAGGCTGCACCGAGATACCCCTGGTCCTCAAGCCCGGCGACTTCGAGGTGCCCATCCTGGATCCCATGCAGGTCCTGGCCCGGGCCGCCGTGGAGTACTGCCGGGGCGGTCGGACTTAGGCCTCGGAGCGGATCCATGCCGCGCAAGGAATCGACGGTCACCTTCAAGGCGGACGAGGCGCTCCTGGGCGCCCTGGAAGGTGTTCCCAACCGGTCGGAGTTCATCCGGCACGCGATCCTGGCCGCCCTGGACAACCGCTGCCCCCTTTGCCGCGGCACGGGCATCCTGACCCCGGAACAAAAGGTTCACTGGGAGGAGTTCTCGCGTAGGCACCGCATCGAAGAATGCGGAGACTGTCACGCATGGCACCTGGTCTGCGAGGCGGATTCTAAAAGCCCCGCGCCCTAGATCCTTCCCCCGCCGCAGCCTTAACGCTTTACGCGGGGCTCCCGGGCGTATATATTCGTTCCATGCTGTTCATCGACCGGGTCGACGGCCGCCGGATCCGGGATCCCGGCCCCTTCCACGCCATACTTCCCTTCCTGATGCGGGGACGCAACGAATCCGCGGTGTATTACTCCAAGGATATCGACGTTGACGCGGCCGTCCGGTACGTCCACAGGCGGAACTCGGAATCCGGGGACCGCAGGTTCACGCTCTTCGGCCTGATCCTGGCGGCGGCCGCCCAGACCTTCGTCCTCAAGCCTCGGCTCAACCGCTTCGTCCACGGCCGCTCCCTCTACGAGCGGAAAACGCTGAAATTCTCCTTTATCGTAAAAAAACGGCTGACCGAGGACGCCAAGGAGACCACCGCGCAGGTGACCTTTCCCATGGACGTAACGGTGGACTCCTCGGCGGATATCATCGCCCGGGCCGTGGACCTGGCCCGGGGGCAGGACATGACACCGGACGAGAGGGAGGCCTCGATCATCCACCGGATACCCTTCGGGAAATCCATCGTCTCCCGGCTCTTCCGCCTCCTCGACCGCTTCAACATCGCCCCGAGCTTCATGCTGGAGTCGGATCCCCTGTACTCCTCCGCCTTCTTCGCCAACCTGGGCAGCATCGGGCTGGACACCCCCTTTCATCATCTGTACGAGTGGGGGACCGCCAGCCTCTTCGTGGTGGTGGGCAGGCTCTTCCAGAAGGAAAGCCGCGGTTCCGACGGCTCCTATCGGAAGAAGAACTACGTGAACATCAAGATGACCCTGGACGAGCGCATCGCGGACGGGCTCTATTTCGCCCGGGCGGCCGCGCTCTTCCAGCGTCTGATCCAGCACCCCCAAAGGATGGAGAAACCCCCGGAAGCCGGGACGGGAGCCGAAATCCAGGAGGACGGCTACCTGACGGATCCGGGAGAACCGGGGCTTCATTGATCTTGAGAGGATTTATCGCAATAGTATAGAAGCAGGAGGCGATATGAAATCCTATGTGTTCGAGGAAGTTCCCGGATTCTATAGAATCATAGCCCTGGAACTTTTCCGCAGGACCGAGGGCGTGGCCTTCGATATCGTGCCCATGGAAGCCCTGCCCAAGATCGACGGGATCGACAGGGTCATCCACGCCAAGGACGCCCTGTCGCCCGGCTCCGTGGGCGACGTCGAACGCCCCTGGTACGTGCATCCCCACCAGGAGGACAACCTGATCGTCCTGCACGGCAAGCGGATCGTGGATATCTACAGCCGTGCCGCGGGCCGCATGGAAACCTTCGTTGTGGAGCCCCAGCGGATCCTGAAGGACGGGAAGGTCCTTTTCGACGGACCCGCCATGCTGGTCTGGCCGGTCAACGTCTACCACCGGATCATCTCCGGAACCGACGGTTCCGCCTCCCTGAACTTCGCGGTCCGTTCCAAGGCGTTCGACGTCCGGACGAATTTCTCCATCTACGATCTGGATCTCAAGACGGGAGAGCACCGGGTGATCCGGGAAGGATTCAAGGACCAGATGATGAGCTAGGGGCGTCGATCAGCGCGCCGCCAGCAGGAAAACCGCCAACGCCGCGGCCAACGCAAGGATCGCCCCGACGTACATCCAAACCGGCAGGGGGCCGGCGGCGGTTCCGCGCCTCCCTGCGGGCGGGGATAACCCCGAAACCGGGGCGGAGTAGCCGCAGGATGGACAGCCGGCCCGGAACAGGAAGGGTTCCCCGGAAAAACCGCAGCGGGGGCATTTCACGGAGGAGAAAAAGCGACCGCACTTCGGGCAGACGGAGGCGTCCCTTCCTACCTCCGCTCCGCAGTGCTCGCAGAAGTACCGGGGACGTTTCACCCCCGTGCCGTTCCCGGCTCACCCGGAGACGGGTTCATGCGCTCTCCTGGACCTTCGAGGGAGCCGGCTTTTCCTTGCTCGCGCCTTCCTTTCCGGAGCCGTCGGAGGAGGGACCTGAGGAAACTCCGTCCTTGGCCGCTCCGTCCTTTGCGGTACCGTCGGACGGCTTGCCCGGAGAGGCGGATTTGGAGCCCCCCGAAGAGCCCTTCCGGGAATCGTTCACGTAAAACCCCGATCCCTTGAAGATGACGCCGGCACCCCCGAAGATCAATCTCCGGACGGCCTTGCCGCACTCCGGGCAGGAGCTTAGGGGGGCGTCGGACATGCTCTGGAAAACCTCGAAGGTATGGCCGCAGGCGGAACACTCGTACTCGTACGTGGGCATATCGTACCCCTTATGACCGAGCCGATTTCGGATGGTGGCATACGAACATCGGCATAATCGGGTTTTTTTCCGATCGAAATATACCCATAGGCGTCGGGACCCGGCAAGAGCGGCCGGGCTAGGCTTCGTCGGATTTGGCGAAGATGTCGTATACCGCCTGGGGGTCCACGGCCTTGAGCAGGGTTTCCCTCAGTTCCGCGCTCTTGAGCTTGGAGCTGAAGTAGGAAAGGGTCTGCAGGTAGTAGGCGTGCTGGTTGTAGGCCGAGGCGATCATGAACAGGATCCGGACCGGGGAATCGTCGAAGGACGCGAAGTCCACGATATCGCACTTGCTGATGCCCACGGCCACCACGAGGTCCGTCACGGAGGAGAGCCGGACATGGGGTATCGCGATTCCCCGGCCGATGGCGGTGCTCATGAGCTCCTCGCGCCTGAGGATTTCCGAGACGAGCTCCGGACGGCTTTTGACCTGGGGAGCCGTGGCCAGGGTTTCCGCCAGGGCGACGAGGGCGTCCCTCTTGTGGGGATGGTTCGGAAAGATGATCCGCTCGGGAGTGAGGACGTTCCGGATGAGGACGGGGCTTGAGGCCGCGGAACTTCGGTTTGAGGAGAGGCGCTCGTTGACCCATCGCTCGATCTCGCTCTTCTTGAAGCGCCAGACGGTTCCGATCTTGCCGGAGGGGATTTCCCCCTTCTGTGCCCAGTCGTAGACGGTCCTCTCGGACACCCTAAGATATCGTGCCACTTCTTCGATCGTCAGGATATCGTCATCCATGCGGAAAACTCCCAAGATTGGCTTGTATTTGCTCTATATTGAATCCGATGCGAAGTATTGTCAAGATGCGCATTCAGTCCCGTTCCTTGCGTAAGGCTTCCAGGGCGTTCCGGATCTCCGAGGGCTTCCAACCCTCGGAGCGGAGTTTACGCGCAGCGGCTTCCTCGTCCTTCCGTCCCGACCGCAGCAGCCTTCTGGTGGCCCTGAGCAGGGCTTCCCCCCGGTCCTCTTCGGAGTAAAGTTCCGAGCAGACCCGCCTGACCAGGTCCCCGGAAACGCCCCGGGCGGCCAAGCCCGCCGCGA